>JAJDAM010000674.1 GCA_029261905.1 Deltaproteobacteria bacterium | reverse complement strand
CCCGGCTTGGTGTGGGTATACGCCGGAGAACATCGAAGCGTGGGCGGGCAGTGTGTAGGTCCCGACGGACCAGGCTCGCCGGAACAGTCGACTGCTGCGCGCAGTGGCGTTCAAGTACGGCGTCAGACCGAGCTCGTCCCCGTATGCAGCGAGATTGTCGGCGCGGAATGTATCCGCGACGAACAACACGATATCGGGTCGAGCCGCGTTCCACGGGCGCACCGCGTAGTCGCCGACGGTGTTCGGGGCAATGACCGGGGCGATGAACGAGGAGTAGGCGAGGGCACCGGATACTTCGAAGCGCAGTTGGGCGCCCCGAGCTCCATGTCTCGGCAGGGCCACGACGTGCCATTTCGACGACACGCTCTCGGTATCCGCTTCGGAATGCTCGAAGATGACTTTGCCATCGAGGAGCACACGGAACCGAACCCCCTGCTCGAGAGTACTGGCACGGGTCAGCGCCGGCTCCACGGTGGTTGCGAAGCGCAAGCCATGCCCGGCGGGGATGTCGACGTATCGCTCGACCGCCTCGTTGGGCCAAAGTGAGAATCCGACCCCGGAGTGTCGAGTACCCGAGACGCGACCGTCGCTGCGAGCTCCACCTGCGTATGCCGATAGCCGTGCCCGCATCGGCGGCTCGGCCCCCGGTGCGAGCTTGAGGTACGCGACGTCGCGGAAGATCGCGAATTGTCCATCGCGGAGTTTCCAGCGCCCGCGTTCCACTTCGGGGGGACTGAATTCGAACGCTCGCCCCTGTGAGGTCAGGCGCTGTTCCGGCCCGTTCGCCGGTCGGCCCGCCGACTTCATCGGCGCCGAGGCGGTCCAAACACCCTCGTGTAGCTCCGGCCGATAGGTCCAATTCAAGCGGTGCATCGTCGTCTCGACCCAGAATTCGCCAAGGTCGATATCGAGTTTTCGAAGTCGGAATACCCGTCCATCGGCCGACGCAAACCGTTGTAACGGCTGCGTGCCCTCGACCCAAAACGCGTTGTCCGCGAGCGGCTGCCAACTGGGAGTCGCCTCTTCGGAAGCGACCTGCGCGCAGCTCAGCAGAGCCACCGACCCGATGAGAAGTAGAACGGGACTGATTTGAAATTTGAGAAAAAGTTTTCCCATCGGCGGGCAGCGTAGCGGCTTCCCCGCGGATGACAAATTCCCTAACGAGATTAGATGCTTATGACGAGATCAGCGGCGGCTCCTGAACCCTGCCTAACCCAATTCAATTCTCGGGTGGCAGGGCGATCGAGTCGCAGACTGGGAATGGAGCCCTTGCTTCGCGGCAAAAAGGGCCAGTTCGATGGCGGATTGTCCCTCTGGCGCCGCCCAATTGCCGCTCTACGGCTGCTTTGGCAGTCGAAATGCGACGATTGCGTCACCGAGCGTCATCGGCCCGCGCCCGTAGCCGCCGGCCGCGATCACGACGAACTGCCGTCCGTCGATCGCGTAGGTCATGGGGGTCGCCTGCCCGCCGGCCGGAAGGCGCCCCTGCCAGAGTTCATCGCCGGTGTCGAGATCGAAGGCGCGCAGATAGTCGTCCGCCGCCGCGCCGATGAATACGAGTCCGCCTCCGGTAATCAGCGGTCCACCGAGATTGGGGGTTCCGAGTTTCCACGGGATCGGTACCGGCGCGATGTCGCGGATCGTGCCGAGCGTCACACTCCAGCGAATGTCCCCCGTCGCGAGGTCGACCGCGACGAGCGAGCCCCACGGCGGCGCGTTGCAAGGTACACCCAGTGGAGACAACACCGGCTCGCGGCGCATGCCGTGTGTGGTGCCAGTCTGTGGCGCATACTCCACGCCGCTTTCGGGTTGCCCGCTCGCGCCGGGGAACTCTGCACGCGGGATCAGGGTCACCGCCCAAGGGAAGTCCTGGACGTTCGCGACGAGGATCTGGCGCTTCGAATCGACTGCGACACCACCCCAGTTGCTCCCGCCAGCGTTGCCCGGATACATCAGCGTGCCCTGCTCGCTGGGTGGCGTATAGATGCCCTCGAAGCGCAGGTTCTCGAAGGTGCGTTGACACGCCCAGCGATCGAGGAACGTCACGCCCCAGGCATCTTCGGGCGCAAGTGCGTGGCGCACGAGCGGTGGCGGCTTTCGCGGAAAGGGTTGGGTCGGCGACGTCACGTAACCGGGCGGGGCGCCTTGCGGGACGGGTCGCTCGTCGATCGGGAACAAAGGCTCGCCCGTCTCGCGGTTGAAAATGAAGAGCATCCCCATTTTCGTCGGCTGGACGACGGCAGGGACGGGCCCATTGCGTTGCATCGAGAACAGTGTGGGCTGTGCGGGTACGTCGAAATCCCACAGATCATGGTGGACGGTCTGGAAGTGCCACACGACGTCACCGGTCGACGCACGCAGCGCGACGATCGAACTTCCGAAGTGATCGAGGCCCTGGCGGTGACCGGTCGCGTAGTCGGGCGTCGGGTTGCCGGTCGGGACGAAGAGCAGGTCGCGCGATTCGTCGACGGACATCGGTGCCCAGACGTTCGGTGTGGAAAGCACGTAGCCGGTGCTCTTGGCCCGGGCGAGAGACTCGGCGTTCGGGGGCGACAGGTCCCAGGCCCAGCGCAGGGTACCGGTGCGGACGTCGAAGGCGCGGACGACACCGCTCGGCGCTTCGATGCGCTGGTTGTCGCCGATCGCCGAGCCGACGACGACGAGTTCGCCGGCGATCGTCGGTGCGCTGGTGATCGAGTACTCGCCGCGCCAGGCCTGCTCGCCCACACCCGGATTCAAGTCGACGGTTCCGCCGGTTCCGCCGGTTCCAAAGTCAGGGCAGGGCAAACCGGTCTTCGCATCGAGCGCGATCAGCCGCGCGTCCACGGTTCCGGTGAAGATGCGCCGCTGACAGACGCCATCGTCGCTGCGCGTCGGGTCCTTCCAGGTCGACACGCCGCGGCAGGTGAGCTGGTTCGCCCAGTGGCCCGCGCGATCGACACCTGGATCGTACGCCCAGCGCTCGGCGCCGGTCGCCGGGTCGAGTGCGAGCACGCGGTTGAACGGTGTGCAGATGAACAGCGTGTCGTCGACCAGAATCGGTGTGGCTTCGAACGCGCTGGTCGTCCCGAAACCCTCGCCGATCGCGACGTCGCCGTGATGGTGAACCCATGCGATCTCGAGTTCCGACACATTGGCGGGTGTAATTTCGCCCAGCGGCGAGTAGCGGGTCCCGCCGGCGTCGTTCCCATACGATGGCCAGGTGGTGATCTCGGCGCCGGACGCGAGCGGCGCCATGGCGAGCGGAAGCAGCGCCCATGCGAGTAGTGCCGCCGGAATCAGCAGTTGCGCCTGCGGCGCGCGCGCCGTGGAAGCGAATCGGTGAAAGCGTTGGGTCACGACTGGAAAGCCCCCTCGGGCTCATTCTACGTGATTGGCTGCGGTGACACCCGAATCGCCTAATCTGGTCGGTCCTGGAGGGGCGAATGGCAGATCAGTCGATCGAGGCGTCATCGAGCGCATTGCGCGGACAGGTTGCAATCGTCACGGGTGCCGCAAATGGAATCGGTCGCGCCCTTGCGACAGGCCTGAGCGAACTGGGCATGACGATCGTCGCATGTGACATCGATGATCGCGTTCACGAACTCGGCGGGCTCACGCTCGTTGCCGATGTTGCGCAGCCCGACGACGTGCAACGAGTCGTCCGGGCCACGCTGGATTCCCACGGCCGCATCGATGTGTTGATCAACAATGCCGGGGTGGTCCGCCCTACACGGGCCGGCGACGATTGGGAAAAGGGTCTGGACGACTACCACTTCGTCGTCGACACGAACTTGTTGGGCGCGTTCCTGTTCGGCCGCGCTGTTGCGCCGACAATGATCGAGCGAAGATCGGGCCACATCGTGAACATCAGCACCGATCACGTCTTCCCGATGCCACCCGAAACCGTGTGGGGTCACGGCGGCATGGATCTCTACAATGCGTCGAAGTGGGCGCTGAACGGGCTTACGCTCGACTGGGCGACCACGTTGAAAAAGCGGGGTGTTCGCGTCAACGGGATCTGCATGGGCGCGACCGATACACCGATGCTCCGGCAGTTTGCAGGCGATGCCGCCGAGGAGGTCGTTGCCAGTTGGATGCGTCCAGAACAGATCTGCGAAATCCTCGTCGAGTTGCTGGCTGAAGGGCCCGAGGGGCGCACAGGACACAACCTGGGCCTGTGGGTCGGCCGCGACCGGCGGCTTGCCGACAGCGTTCCCGTTGGCCATCGGCCCACCGCTCCGATGCGTCGATGATGCGGGTGCCGTACCTGGCCGGTGCCGGATCGCGGTGTCAGTTCCAGCCGCGGGGGTTCGTTTCGAGTCGGTGATCGAAGGCGTCGAGTGCGGCTTGGAGTCGCGCTGCGGCATCCGGATGCTTCTCGTGTAAATCGTGTGCTTCGGCGTCGGCATCGAGTCTCGTCAGGTGCGGGCGATCACGCCCGGGGTCACCGCTCGAGCGGATGTATTTGAAGCTTGTGTCGCGGGCGCCGGCCGGCTTGGACCCGACCGTCGGCATGTAATAGAGGATGTCATGGGCATGGTCGGAGCGGCCCGTGAGCATCGGCATCATGTCCGCCCCATCGATCTCCCGATCGTCGGGTAGCGGGAGCCCAGCGAGCGCAACCAGCGTCGGAAACAGATCGAAGTTCATCGAGAGTCCAGCACGGGTCGTGCCGGCTGGGATATGTCCCGGCCAGCGAGCGATCAACGGAACGCGCTGACCGCCTTCGTAGTTGGATCCTTTTCGGCCGCGAAGCGGTCCCGAGCTGCCCGTGTAATCCGCCCCGTTGTCACTCGTAACGATCAGCAGCGTGTTGTCCGAAAGCCCCAACCGGTCGAGAGCCTCCGCGATCGCGCCCGTGCTGCGATCGAGGTCTTCTACGACGTCACCGTAGCGACCGCCTTCGCTTTGGCCGGCGAAGTCGCGATCCGGAAAGTGCGGAACGTGCGGAGCCGTGTGCGCCAGATACAACAGGAACGGTCGCTCGCGGTTTGCTTCCAGAAAACGAATGGCTTCCTGCGTGTAGCGCGTGGTGAGCGTCGACTGATCGACTTCACCGGAGTGTTCCACCATGTCTTCGTGGCGGTACGCGCCAAAGGATTGGCGAGGTGTCGTGTCGCGTACCTCGATCTCGCCGTTCCGGTAGATGTGCAGTGGCTGCATGTCGTTGCTGTGCAGCACACCGTAAAAGGAATCGAATCCATAGTCGTTCGGCATGTAGCCCGGGGCCGAACCGAGGTGCCATTTGCCGACCATCCCCGTCGCGTAGCCCGCGGCGCCGAGGATTTCGGGTAGGACGATTTCATCGTGCGCGAATTCGTTTCCGATCCCCAGCATTTTCCGAACGGTGGCGCCCGCCGTTCCTTCGGCGAAGTACACGTGTTGGTGGGTACCCGAGCGGATCGGAAACCGGCCCGTCAGCAGAGCGGCGCGCGACGGTGTGCAGACCGGTGACGCAGCGTAGAAGTCGGTCAGGCGCACGCCCTGATCGGCGAGAGTGTCGATCGCGGGAGTGCGAATCAAGCGGTTCCCGTAGCTCGACAGGTCCCCCCAACCGAGGTCGTCGAACAGAATCACGACGAAGGAGGGAGCCTGCGCGGGGTCGACTGCGGGAATCGACTCGAGGTAGCGGGCCTTCTCGACCGACCGCTCCGGGGCGGCCGGTTGGTAGAACCATTGGATCTGGATGAACCGCAGGCCACCGATCAGAATCGACGGAATCAAGACCAGCAGCAGCAGGCTGCCGACAACGAGCGCGGGCTTGCGAAAGAAGCGAAAGATGCGAAGGATCACGACGATTTGCGTGGATGCCTCTGACGAGAATCGGACGGAAAGCGCGCCGCGAAGCGGCTGGCACGCCCGAATCATACTCGACCGGGTCGCGATTCGTTTTCACCCGTCGCTCGCAATTGTGGGCGCCACCCCGATGGCTTCGGAGGGCGCCCACAGTGAAGCGACCAGGAAGTCAACCCGAGACGGGTCAACCGACGAGCAAGCAGATCCGAAGGATCTCGCTGCTAGTCGAAATAGGGTGCCGCCGGGACGCTGACGACTTCGTCGGACCCGGTCTGACCGTCTTGCGCTTTCTCTGTCAGGCCATCAGGCGAAGAGGAACTCAACGCGTTGGATGCCTGCCGCGGTCCGCGCCACGCGCGGGTCGCCAGCTCGGCCAGCCTCGGCGACACGTTGCATTCCGGCCCACACTGGGTCGCCAGGCGCAATGCAGACTGGGCTCGCCCCGCGTCGGAGTGGACCAAGGTCGGAAACAACACGCGGTACCGCAATCCGCGGACCTGCGTCGCAGAGTGATAATCCGGCGTCAGGGTCACGAAGTGCTCGCCCGACCGGGAGCCGACACCGAAACCGTGCGCCTGGCCGGTGGTGACCCGGGTTCCGCCGGTGACGCCGACGCCCGCTGCTGCGACTTCGACGTAGGTCGTCTCGCCGGCGCGGATTTCGACCCGTAGCGGCTTTCCATAGAGTCGGTGGCTCTGCACTCGTTTTCCGAGCTGGCTGCCAATGCTACCGGCACTGACACTCGAATAGTTCTTCTTCACGAGAACGACATCGACCACGTGTTCTCCCGGCCAGACATCGCTGTGAGCGAAGCGCCCCGGCCGGATGTCGAAAGTGCTCTCCGAATCGATCATCGTCAGAGCATGGCTGGGCCCCTCGGCGCGGGCCTTGCGATAGAGCACGATTCTGCCCTGGCCCGCTTCGAGTTCGGGAAGAACACTCAGCGAGGGATGTTCCGATGTCGCCACGGGGGTAAAGGAAGCAGGTGTTGCGCAAGCCATAGCGAGGGTTGCTGTGAGGAGCGCCCCGATCAACTGGACCGGGTGGAGACGTTGAATCAACATGGACTGAATTCTCTCTGTCGCCGCATGGGGGGTCTGGCCGGGGACGCCGGGGGGCGACGGAGCTAGGCGTCCCTGCACGTCTGAAAGACCGCTACTGAGCGGCCTTCCTGACCAACCATGATCGGCAGCAGGGTGCGGAAGCTTGAAGGGTTGCAGCACTCGACGAGTGCTAGGCGCTCGATTGATTGCCGAAATCGGCAGCCAACCGGCAAGCGGTCGGCAACCGCGACGGTGATCAGCTCCTCGGGTCGAGAGAGCGCGCCGAGATCCGGATCGAATAACGCTCCAACTGCTCTGCGTTCCGGCGGATCGCATCCGAAGTGTCGTGCAGCAGCCTCAATCCGGAGCTGTCGAAGATTCGCAAGTAGAGATCGGGGCGCGACTCGAAGACATCGCGAAACGCCTCGGGCCCGAATCGGATCTCGAAGCGGCCGTCGATGTCGCTGGTGGTGAAGCCCAGCCGGTCATCGAGCAGGAGGTCGCGATCGAACGCGCGGACGATCAGGCCGGCGAGAGGACGACCCGTCTCCTCCTCTTCGATGATGCCTTCCACGACGAATGTCTCAGTTTCGGGATGATTCTTGCGCACGTCGGGCACCATCGAAGTTGATCTCTCTCGAAGTACTTCACTGTGAAGACTACCCTGTCCACGGTCGAGTCGCAGAGGTCCGGTTCCTGGATTTCTACCGGCCCTCCATCTTGGAGATGCATCAGATGAGCACCGCACGATGACCGACGCAC
>JAJDAM010000673.1 GCA_029261905.1 Deltaproteobacteria bacterium | reverse complement strand
CCCAGCCCGACGCGGACGCGTCGCGGAAGAAGTCACTCGCCGTGCGTCTCTGGAAGTTGTAGTAGTCGCTCACCTTCTTGAGGTGGGCCAGAACGCGATGCGGGTCCTCGAAGGTCCAGTCGCTCAGCATCACGATGTAGTCGCGATCGTAGACGAAAGGATCCGGCTCCCGTGGATGCACGACGAGCGGGCCGTAGACTCCGGACTGCTCCTGGAGGCCGGAGTGGCTGTGGTACCAGTAGGTGCCGCTCTGCACGACCGGGAACCGGGCCTCGAAGGTCTCACCCGGCGGAATGCCCGGGAAGGTCACGCCCGGCACGCCGTCCATCTCGAAGGGCAGGAGAATCCCGTGCCAGTGGATCGAGCTGTCCTTCGGGAGGTGGTTGGTCACCTGGAGGACCGCGTCATGCCCTTCGTAGAGCTCCACCAGCGGGCCCGGGATGCTCCCGTTGACGGTCATGGCCGAGCCTGTACCGCCCGCGATGCCGATGCGCTCTGGCCGGATGGCGAGGCCCAGGGTGACGCTTTGTGCATCGCCCCCCTGGACTCGCATAGCCGGCCCGACGAGCGGTCGCGCGTAGGCTGGAACCATCGGAAGTCCCGCGAGCAAGCCCGTGGTGAGCGCTCTCTGGACGAACGCCCGCCGCGTCAAGCCATTAACAGGTCGCGCCACGGGTGCCCTCCTTCGCGACCGGCTGGCCCCGGGCTTGCTGCGACGTGGACTGCCTCACCACATTCGCCTACATGGGGCCCTTCATCGGCATCTTCATCGGCATCTTCGCCGGCTTCTCGTTCATCTTCTTCATCATCTCGTCCATCATTTCGTCCATCATCCGCATGTGCTTCTTCATCTCCCCCGCGAGCTTCTCCTGATCCGTCATGCCCTCCATCATCTTCGAATGGTCGTGCATCGCTTGCATGTGCGCCTGCATCTCGCCCATGTCCATTCCACGCTCCATGCCCGACTTCCCCATCTTCATTCCACGCTCCATGCCCGACTTCCCCATCCCCATGGGGTCCATGCCGCCGTGGTCCATCTCCTTCGCCGGCGCCTCGGTCTTGGCGCTGTGGCCCTCGTGTCCCTCCTCCGCGAGAGCAGCCGCTGCACTGAGCGCCAACAGCGCCCCGAGGATCAACGCAAACACCTTTCTCATCTTCCTCATCTTCCGACTCCTTCTATATATGATATGTTGAGAGCTCGCTTCCCTTTGGAGCGAACGTGTTTTGAGCCGCCTACGGCCGCTCAGGCGGCCTGCCTCGCGTGGATCCAGCGTGGAATCACCAGTCACCGCGGGATATCGTGTGCAGACGTCGGCGAGTACTACGGCGTCGATCGCTGGGGGTGACCCTGGCGATGTGCGGCACCCGGATCCGGTCGTTTCCGAAGTCGACCAGATAGACCTTCGATTAGACCTTCGATGCCCGCGACTCCACCACCAGGTATGGGCGAGACTCCGGCGCCCCAGTGAACCGTGATCCGGTTCACAGCGCTGGCTCCAACCGAGGATATCGCGCCGCACATCCTCGCGAGGGTCCTCATCTTTTGGAGAGAGCCTCGCATGCCGTGGCGGTACGGCGGCAACTCTCCGCGCAGCCCTTGTACGCCGGCGCTTCGAACTCAGCGCACGTTGTCTCGCACTCGCGGCAGGCCTTCGCTGTCACCGCTGCAAGGCCCGCGATCGTGTCGGCATCGGCAGTCGCGTGCGTGGCGACGGTTAGCATGGCCCCTGTCAGCGCGAGCATGTTGATGCACGTCTCGTGGCAGCGGGACATTCGCGTCATGCCTTGGCTGAGCTGCTTGGAGGCGAGCGCGAGGCAGGCCTCTCCCACCTTCTGACAGTTCGCCGTCGCATCGACCACGGCCTCGAGCTGGCGCGCACTGAAGGACGAGGTGGTCTCCGCGGCACGTGCGTTGCCGACACCGAGCGCACCGACCGCCAGGGCAGCGCCAGTCGTGAGAAACCCACGGCGGCTCCAAATGGGCTCTGCTGTCATCGGACTCACCTCCACTCCACGGTCAACGAGCACCGACTCGCATCTGGAATCAGCGTCCGTTGTGTTCGGTTCCATGGCACTACTACGGATGGGGAGCGGAAGCGTGACCACCTGGCTCGGCAGCGGCGCGCGTCAGCTCGCTGCCAGGTCCGCTGATTCAGGAATCGCGGTCGCGCGCAGTCGCAAAATTGCGCGGGAGGCCATCTTCTTGACGGCGTCCACGGACTTGCCGAGGTGCTCCGCGAGTTCGGGATAACCGATTCCCTCGATCTTCGCCGACAAGACCACGTAGCGCTCTTCCGGAGAGAGCCCATCGAGCAGCTGCACGACCTGCTCCCGATCCGCCACCACGTCTTCGCTTCCCGCTCGCACGCTCCCGGGTTCCCGGTCCTCGAGCGGCACCTCGTGGTTGCGGAAGGCACGGCGACAGTCGTCGATGAGTAGTCGATTCGCGATCTGGAAGAACCACGGCGTGAACGGTCTGCTCGGGTCGTAGCGGTCGCGGGCTCGGTGGATCCGCAGGAAGAGCTCCTGGTAGAGGTCCTGTGAACGCTCAGGAGATCCGGTCCGCCTAATGAAGAAGCCGTACGCCCGTGGCTCGTAGCGATGGAAGAGATCGTTGAAAGCCTCCACGTCTCCATCCGCGTAGCGCGCCATGAGGCTCTCATCCGGTATCTCTCGCCCATTCGCGCGTCGTGCCGTCTGGGTCATACGCGCTCCCCCTCCGAATCGTGACGGGGAGAGCGAGGCGGCCGGCTATTCGCTCCATCTACAGGGACCCAAAGGATCGGATCTGAGGGATTCTGATTCACAGCCGTTACCTCTGTGTCCATCGCGAGAGTTGCTGCCTCCGCCGCGATGGTTGGTTCTGCGGAGGACTTCGATCGCATGCTGCATCGAAGGAGAGGTCGTCGGTATCCAGTGATCCAGGGATTACAGGCACCGAATGGGTGTGTTCTCTACCGCTGTGCTGGTCGTGCGTCTGTCGCGCAAGGACGCTTCTGGTCTACCGAGACGAGGCCCGACGCTGTTGATTCACGATCTCCGGGGGCCAACGGCTCTTGATGAAATCCAGGATCGACCAGATCTCGGCGTCGGACAGCGTTTCATCGAAGCCTGGCATGCCGCTCAGGAAGCCCGGTGGGGCCGTCGCCTGCCCTCCTCGCTTCGTGACCGCGAACAGGTACTCGTCGCCATGGTGCCAGGTGTGACCTGTCTCGTCGTGGGGAGGTGCGGGATACCGGCCGTCTGCGAGGCGCCGCTTCCAGTTGGGCTGACCTGCGAGATCTGCACCGTGGCACGACGCACAGTGCTCCGAATAGAGCGTCTGCCCGGCCGCGATCTCCGATCCTTCTTCTGGTCCTTTGCCGCTTTCGACCGGCAGGTCTTCGGGCCCCGAGGCGACGACGAAGATCAATGCACCGGTCGCGGCAACGAGGCAGGCGGTGCCCGTCCACCAGAGCCATCGTGACCGGACGCGCCGCGCTTTCACCGGTCGCCGGCCACGCGCGGGACGCCGCGGACGATGCCGCCCCTTCTTCCTGCCCGCCATCCCCGCTCTAGTGTCCGGCGGGATCCACGAAGTACTCGCGCGTGCCTTGCGCCGCTATCGCCGCCTCGAGTCGGCGAAGCGCCGTTACATACGCAGCGCTTCGCAGCGAGCGGTTGTCGCCTTCAGCCACACCCCACACTTCCTCGAAGGCCTTTGCCAGAACGCCCTGGAGACGATCGCGAACTTCCGGGAGGGTCCACGCGTAGCCCTGTCGATTCTGGACCCACTCGAAGTAGCTCACGACCACGCCGCCTGCGTTGGCCAGGATGTCGGGTACGACGAGGATTCCCCGCTCGTCGAGTCGCGCGTCCGCCTCGCTGCGGACGGGCCCGTTGGCGACCTCGAGCACGATCGAAGCACGGATCCGGTCGACGTTCTCCGTCCCGATCACACCTTCGAGTGCCGCTGGGATGAGAACGTCCACGTCGAGCTCCAGGAGTTCGGCATTGGTGATCTGCTCCACTGGCGCTGACCTACAGCAGCTGCACACTGAGCCCTCACAATAGATACCGCCGAGGCCACAGGTCGACTGCTTCTCGCGGTGAAGCGCCTCGACATCGAGACCTGCCTTCGCGAACACCCCGCCCTTTGAGTCCGATACGGCCACCACGCGATATCCTGCCTCTTGGAGTAGGCGGCCCACCCGCGAGCCCGCGTTGCCGAAGCCTTGGATTGCGACCCGTGTGTCGGCGGGGCTCAGCCCACGCCGCTTCGCGAGATCCTGGAGAACGAGGAATGCGCCCCGCCCCGTCGCCTCGTCTCGACCCAGGCTGCCGCCCAGTTCGATGGGCTTGCCCGTGATCACGGACGGGGCCTTGGCGCGCTGGATCGCCTCGTACTCGTCGGCCATCCAGCCCATGATACGCGCGTTCGTGTAGACATCTGGAGCCGGGATGTCCCGATCGGGGCCGATCACGTCCGCCATCGCGCGCACGTATGCGCGGGAGAGGCGCTCGACCTCGAGCCGCGAGAGGCTCTTCGGGTCGACCACGACGCCTCCCTTACCCCCACCGAAGGGAATCCCAACCACTGCGCACTTGAGCGTCATCCACAGAGCGAGCGCCTGCACCTCGGCTTTGGTGACGCCCGGGTGGAAGCGGATCCCGCCCTTGGCCGGGCCTAGCGCGTCGCTATAGCGACAGCGAAAGGCCTGGAAGTAGCGCGTTGCGCCGTCGTCCATGCGGACCGGCAGCGTCGCGATGTGGACCGATCGCGGAGCCCGCAGGGAGTCGATGATCTCAGGGGAAATCGCCGCCTGCTCTCCGATCCGCTCGAGCCTGGAGATGGCATCTACGAAAACGTCGGGACGCTCCATGCACTCACCCTCCATCCGGGCCCGCAGCATGCGGCCCGGATGGGTTGGTATACGGCGTCCCATACCCGAAGGTGACCTCATGCCCGGGGGACAGAACCGGGTCACCCATTGTTGAAATAGATCTGCACCATACCGCGGGTCAGCCGTCGTCCTGCGCCACGCGTGCGAACTCACACGCCGCCACATCCCCCACTTGTCTGACAACGATTCTCGTGAGATCGCCTACCGAGGTGGTGGAAACTCCACCAGAATCTGGTCGATCGAGCGCGCGATCAGCTCATCGAGAGCTTCGGGCTCGATGTCCTCTGGAATTCGACCCTGAACGACCGCCCTCCAAGTCCGCCGGAGGGTCTCGGGCTCGACGAAGTCGACGACAATGGAACCTTCGCTGATCGTGATGAGTTCGCGGCGCGGCGCATCGGATCCCTCGCCGGACATCTCTTCATCCCAGTACCATTCGCTGTCAATGACCTCAGTCACGAGAGTCTCTCGGGTTCGACAGTGAAAGGTCACCAAGAAATCGGGGCTCTCGTCCAAATCGACCAGGTAGCCCTGGCCGATGAGCCCGTCCCCGAGCGCCCTCTGGATCAGGTCGTGCAGGATGTGTTCCTCGGGTTGCGTGGCGCGCTGGCCAGCTGACTGACTTTCGAGCCAGGCGAATCGCTTGTAGCCCGTGAAGTCCTCGCCTCGATGATACTCCGAGTACAACATCGGAAGTGAGCCTGTGCCGACGCAGGCCGCCAGGAAAAGTAAGGCTGCGATGATCGACGCGCGGGTTACGACCGAATCGATTCGCCGACGGGTGAACTTCATGGATTTGCGTCGATTTCGTGAGTTCGGGCCAGCGCTTCGAACTTCTTCGCCATCTCCTCATCGAGTGCGGCGAGTTCATCGCAATGTTCGACTTTGCGCCGGCTCACCGGTGGGTCGGTCGACTCGTAGCGCCGAGCCAGTTTTCGATGTGCGATCGCCAATTCGCGGAATTCAGTGGCCTGTTCCCGATAGTAGCCGGCCAGAGCGCGGTGCTGCGTCGGCGTTTCGGCCATGTTCGCGATGAGCGCTTCCAACCGTTTCAGCGCACGAGTCTGCACGTCCGCTGAGCTGCTTCCCGCCGGAACTCCGGCGGTGACGAGTGCGCAGAGCAGCGCGATTTTCCACCTCATCTTGGACTCCTCTTTGGAGGTGCAGTCTTCGCTTGCATCGTTGTCGACCGAGTGCTCGCCCCAAGACTCGGTGCAAGCCTCAGCCCTCGACCGCCGAACGGCGGCTGTTGGGTACTACGGTACGCACCAAGAAGTCGTGACCATCCGCACCACGATGGAAACCCTGAGACCATCGCATCCAGAAAAACCGGCTGACGGGTGGCTTGCTGCTCAAATTCTTCAGCGTGAAGCGCGTAGGAAAATCGACCGTAGGGAGGTGCGCAAGAAAGGCCGACACTGCTGATCAGAACCGGAGCCGAATCCCGACCTGAAGGTCCCAGAACGACGCGAATGACCATCCGTAGAGGGACTGAAATTCTGCGTCGCGACCCGAAGGCGTGCACTTTTTCCCTTCGGCCTTGATCCAGAACTCGCAATAGTTGCAAACAAGCCAGACGGAAGCTCAGTACCAGCTGCCCATTGATCGCGGACGACGGGTTTCATTGGATATGTGTTTTCGTCGTGCCTTGTTTCGCGACTACGACGAGTTCGCCGACCATTCCCCCTTCGGTATGGCCCGGAAGCGTACACAGGATCAGATATGTTCCAGGCTTGTCGAGCTGATAGACGGCCGATTCGGTGGCTCCCGGGGGAGCATGAAGGTGTACCCAATCGCGCGTTCCGTCGGGCGTTTTCACAACAAGCGCGTGCGCAGCGCTTCCCACGTTCTCTAGTTGAATTCGAGTTGGCGACCCGGCTGTGACTTGGATCGTCCTGGGCTCGAAGTGAAGTTCATCGAATGCCTTGACGACGACGGTTACCTGCGTCGATGCATCCACAACACCGGCAGGTGCTTCCATGTGGGCGTGCTCCCCGTGGCCTTCCGGTTCCAGAGCACCCTTCGGGTATTGGACGCGGATCAGCTCGAGCAATCCGTCGAGCTTGGAAAGCTCCTTGCGCGACCTGTCGCCATCACCACGATCCGCAGCCACGTGAAGCGCATCCGCGACGCGCGCCACCTGCTTGGCAGCGCCTTCGACGCGCGCTCGCTTCTTCGTGTCCAGGTCGCGAGACTGCTCGAGCAATGTCGTAACCAGATTCGGAAGTGGTTCTGCCCGTTCGTGCACATCACCCAGTTCGCCGTTTTCGATGTCGGCCGCAATGGCATCCCGCGTCGCGATCAGTGCCGTCCAAGCATCCGCCAGACTCGCCGACCCCTGTGAGCCATCCCCGTGACCTCCGAGCTCTCCATGCTGCCCTTCTTTGGAAGAGCCTTTCTCCTGGTGCGCATGCCCAGAATCCGCACTGGCTGCCAACGGAACCGCCAGCAACGCGAACGTCAGGACGGCGCTGATCTGAGTTGCCTTCGTCATCATCGATCTCCTTCTCTCGTGTTGAATCTGTGGGTCTCTCTGGTTGAAGCCAGCACGGGCAGTGTCGCTAGGACTCGATTGCTGAGGCGGGCGTCGCAGCAATCCCCGGAATCGCATCGAGCGGGTCACCCGCCTCGCGAGTCAGGTACTGCTCGGCAGCGTGCCGCCCGAATTTCAAGAACACCGCTGGCGTAACCGCCATGTCGAGCAACGTAGAACTCAGCAGTCCACCGAGGATGACGACTGCCACCGGAAACAGAATCTCCTTGCCGGGCTCACCCGCTGAAAGAACGAGCGGGACCAACGCGAGGCCGGCCACCAGCGCCGTCATCGTCACAGGCACGAGTCGCTCGAGTGACCCGCGGACGATCATTTCCTGGCTGAAGCGTTCGCCTTCGTGCTCCATCAGATGCAGATAATGGGAGATCATCATGATCGTGTTGCGCGAGGCAATCCCCGCCAGCGTGATGAGGCCGACGAGTGTTGCGATCGACACCGTCCCGACCATCACGTACGTGAGGGCGAGACCGCCGATGAACGCAAGCGGGATGTTCAGAAGAATCTGCCCGACGATCATCGCGCTGCGAAAGTGCGTGTACAACAGCAAGAACATGGTCGCCAACGTGAAGAGGCTCAGCAGTGCGATCAACCGCGTCGCCTCCTGCTGGCTCTGAAACTGCCCCTGAAAGCTCACTGAGTAGCCCTGCGGCAGATCCACACGACCGACTGCCGTTTGCATTTCCGCCACGGTTGATCCCAGGTCGCGTCCAGAGACGTTTGCCGATATCACGATTCGGCGTCTGACGTTCTCACGGTTGATGATATTCGGTCCTTTGGCCATTCGAACGTCGGCAAGAAGTGCGAGTGGCACCTTCTCTCCCGACGGCGTATCCACCAGCATTTCGCCGATCGCCGCGATGTCCTCGCGGAAGGGCTCGTCGTACCAGACGTAGACGTCGTAGGTCCGTAGCCCATCGAGCACCTGGCCGGCGACGCGGCCGTTGAGCGCGGTCTCGAGCAGTTCGGCCAGATCGCCGACCTGGACGCCATACAGTTGGGCGCGCTCGCGGTCGAGTTCGATGCGTACCTGTGAAATCAAGACCTGCTTCTCGATCTGGAGATCCACGACGCCGGGAACGCGACCCAGCTCCGCTTGCATCTCGGCGGCCTTGGCGCGCAGCAAACCGAGATCCTCGCCGAAAAGTTTCACGGCCACCTGGGCGCGCACGCCCGATAGCATGTGGTCGAGCCGGTGCGAGATGGGCTGTCCGACGTTCAGTGCAGTGCCCGGGATCTCCGAGAGTTTTCCCCGGATATCGTCGAGGATCTCCTCGCGCGATCGTTCGGACTCTACGAGATCGACGTCGATCTCGGTGTAGTGAACGCTCTCGGCGTGCTCGTCGAGCTCGGCGCGGCCGGTTCGGCGCCCGGTGTTCTCGATTTCCGGGATGGTGAGCAACAGCCGTTCTGCAATCGCTCCAATTCGGTTGGACTCCTCGAGCGACGTCCCCGGTGCCACCAGGACGTTGATGGTCGCGGTGCCCTCGTTGAACTCTGGCAGGAACTCTTTACCCATCGCTGGGTAGAGAGCGAACGAGCCCACAACGAGCACACCTGCGATCCCGAGCGCCACGAGGGGGTGCTCGAGCGCGGGAGTGAGCAGGAAGCGTCGATCGAAATTCTTGAGCTGGCGGACGACCCAACCATCCTGCTCGGTGTCCATCCGCTTCATGTTCGGAAGGAGGTATGAGCACAGGGCAGGGATCACGGTGAGAGAGACGATGAACGACGCCACCATCGCGACGATCGTCGCTACGCCGATGGGCGCGAACAGCCGTCCCTCGATGCCTGCGAGACCAAAGAGCGGAACGAATACGAGGATGATGAGCAGCGTTGCAAAGAGAATCGAATTCCGAATCTCAGTCGAAGCTTCGGCGATCACACGGAGCACCGGGCGCGGCGAAGTCACGTGGCGGTTCTCTCGCAGGCGCCGGAAGACATTTTCGACGTCCACGATCGCGTCGTCCACCACCATGCCGATTGCGACGGCCAGACCACCGAGCGTCATGGTGTTGATCGAAATGTCCATGAATCGGAAGAAGATCGCGGTCGCCACAAACGAAAGCGGGATCGCGGTGAGCGTGATCAATGTCGTCCGTACGTTCAGCAGAAACAAGAAGAGCACGATCACGACCATGATGGCCCCGTCGCGAATCGCCTCTTCCACGTTGGCAATCGCAGCGTCGATGAAGTGCGCCTGTTGGAAGAGCAGGGTCAACTTCACGTCGTCTGGTAGCCCGTGCTCGATCTCAGCGAGCGCCTCTCGCACCTTCTCCGTGAGGGCGATCGTGTCGACGCCGGGCTGTTTCTTGACCGACATGATGACGGCGGGCTGTGCATCCACTCCGGCGTCGCCGCGCATGATGTTGTGGTCGATTTTCAGTACTGCGACGTCCTCGAGTCGCACAGGGACTCCGTCGCGCTCGGCGACAACGGTGGCCCGGATCTGATCGAGGTCGGCGGTGCGCGCGATGTTGCGTACCAGGGATTCCTGCGATGAAGCCATCACGAATCCGCCGGGCGTGTTGATCTGGGATCGGGCGGCCGCGTCGAACACCTCCTCCAGGCTCACGCCGTAGGCGGTCATTCGTTCGGGATCCGCGAGAATCTGATACTGCTTCACACCAGCGCCGATTGGGACCACCTGCGCCACGCCCGGGATCGTCAGCAGGCGCTGGCGGATCGTCCAATCTGCGATGCTGCGCAGCTCGAGTGGTGGGGTGGTGCCGTCCTTGGTGGAAATGCCGATCAGCAGGATCTCTCCCATGATCGACGAGATGGGACCCATGACCGGCGTGATTTCCTCCGGGAGCTTTTCGGCTGCGAGCTGGAGCCGCTCCTGCACGATCTGGCGCGCACGATAGATATCCATCCCCCAATCGAACTCGACAAAGAGGATCGAGAGCCCGATCCCCGAGTTCGAACGCACGCGCATCACACCGGGTGCCCCGTTCACGGCCGTTTCGAGCGGCCAGGTGACCAGCGTCTCCACCTCTTCGGGTGCGAGCCCGGGAGCCTCGGTCAGGATGGTCACGAGCGGCCGGTTGAGATCCGGGAAAACGTCCACCGGGAGGTCGCGGATTACCGCGATCCCGTAGACGAAGACAAGCAGTGATGCCGCCAGCACGAACAGGCGATTGCGCAGCGAGAATTCGATCAGGCTGTTCAGCATGGCTAGCGGGCCTCAGGCGCGGGGCGAGTGCGTCCTCGAAGCACCAGCACGACC
>JAJDAM010000672.1 GCA_029261905.1 Deltaproteobacteria bacterium | reverse complement strand
GGTCGCCTTGAGCGAGGCTCCGGCACTCGAGCGTCTCGTGCTCCGCATCGAGCGCTTGAAGATTACATTTCGCTTCACCTACGCGTTCCACGCGCGAGATGTCCGCTTCGAGTGCGATCGGGGTCAGGGTTTCGTCCGGGTATTTCCGGAGACTTTCGCGTTCAATGCCGACCGCCACGATCCGGCCGAGCTCTACCTGCAGTTCGACGATCTGGCCCGCAAGCCCGAACTGCTATCGACCGATGCGAACCGCCGGGACGCGGACCTCTTGATTTCACGTCTGCGTCTCGAGATACCTCGATATCTCGAGCGCGTCGTCAACCGACTCGAAGTCGAAGGAAAAGTCGCACCCGAGCGGCTCACGCGCGTCTACGAAGACGTCGCACTGATCACACAGATCTTCATTCGATTCGTCGGCACACTCGATATCGAAGAACGCTATGGCACGAACCTGTCGGCACTGCTGTTGCGCAAGCTGATGTGGCGCACGCTGTTCGCTCTGTTGCAGAGGCGGGTGAGTTCCGAGTATCTGGAGGATTACCTGTCGGGCAGCGTCGATCCGATCGATCCTGCAGACGATCTGTCCGAGGCCGGTTTCTTCTACACACTGGAAAACGGCGAGCCGGATGCCGTCAATCGTTGTCTGGTGCGACTGTCGGAGCGGGCCTTCTACCGTTGGCTCGAGGATGTGTGTCTCGACGAGAACAACGGCGCGTTCGGCATCGAGGGCTCACCGTTCGAGGACCGCGAGACGGAAGTTCTCGCTGCGATCAGTTCTGGCGGGCTGCACGCCAGTGATGAACCCACGACGATCAGCCGCGGACACGAATTGAGTCCGTTCCTGAGGCGTTCCGGGAATCTCGACAACCTCCGGGTACTGAAGAAGCTGGAGGCCTGGTTTCTCAGACAGTACGACGTGTATCACGCGGCGATGGTGATCAAGCACTCGGACAACGTCTCTCGCGGCCGAAACGATGCCGACTCGATCTTGTCCCGCCACAGCACGCGCAACTACTTGATTGCACTCGCGGTGCTGGTCTCGCCGTTCGTGGTTGCGATCTTCGCCTACGACCGCGCTCCGCACGTGTTCAACCTGATCGGATTGATGGAGTCGGCGATCGCGAATACTCTCGTGCTGTGGTTCATGCTCTACCGGTTCTGTTGGCAACGCGATCTGACCTTCTTCCACATGCTGGTACCGCGTATCGCGGCGGGCATCATCGTCGGCTACCTGCCGATCTTCTTCGTCGACGAAGTATGGGACCTCGCACAAAGTTCGTGGATGGAGCTGACGAGCATCTCTCTGTTGATGGGTTTTTTGACGCTGTTGTACCTGTACGTCGAGGTGCAGCGACGACTGGGCAGTTCGGCCGTAGCGTTCGCTCGAGCACGCCAGATTTTTCTGCTGGGTGTCCTGCAGGCATTTGGGGTCGGAATCATCATGACCGGGTTGGTGGGACGATTCATGGTCGAACGAAACTGGTCCGAGGGTCCAGCGGGCGCGGCTTCGAGTTCGGTGGCCGTGCTGGGAGAGACCCTCGCCCCCTTCGTGGGGCAATTGCCCAGAGTGATCGGAGTGGAACCGTTCTACCTTTTCCCGTCGGCGATCTTCATGATGACTTTCCTGTCGTTTTTCATTGGTACGTTTCTGCAGCTGATGTGGGAAGACATCCCGATCACCGAGCCTCTGTGAATTCGGGTACAGTCCCCGGCTCGCCCGCACATCTGGCGGACTCCAGCGCGGCGGCTCGAAGGTGAATCCGATGCCCAAAATCATCATGTATACGAAGAACGTCTGTCCCTACTGCTCGATGGCACAGCGACTACTCGCGTCCAAGGGTGTCGAGTGGGAGGAAATCAACATCCAATCGGGTCCGGGGCTGCGCGACGAAATGATCGAACGCAGTGGCCGAATGACGGTCCCCCAGATCTTCATCGACAAAACCCATGTCGGGGGATTCGACGATTTGGATGCGCTCGACCGTGCGGGAGGGCTCGACCCGCTACTTGCCGGCAGCGACTCGTGAGGGGAAGAAAATGACGCAAGAAGTCGTGGAGCATCGCCGGGTCATCATCATCGGGAGCGGACCGGCGGGATATACCGCTGCCGTGTACACCGCCCGCGCAGAACTCGAACCGCTGGTGCTGGCGGGCCTTCAGTTCGGGGGGCAGCTGATGCTCACCACCGATGTCGAGAACTACCCGGGCTATCCCGACGGAGTGACCGGCCCCGACATGATGGAGATGTTCCAGAAGCAGGCAGAGCGCTTCGGGACCGAGATCCTGATGGAAGACGCCACCGCGGTCGATTTTTCGAAAAGGCCGTTTCGCGTTTCTACCGCGGAGCGCAGCTACACGGCGGACGCGGTGATTCTTGCGATGGGCGCATCGGCGAAGTGGCTGGGTCTCGATTCCGAAACGCGCTTGATGAACAAAGGCGTATCGGCCTGCGCGACCTGCGACGGTGCGCTGTTCCGCGGCAAGCCGATGGCCGTCGTCGGTGGTGGGGATACGGCGCTCGAAGAGGCGCTGTTTCTGACGCGGTTCGCGACCCGGGTTTCACTGATCCACCGCCGCGATGCACTGCGGGGATCCAAGATCATGCAGGAACGCGCGCGGTCGAACGAGAAGATCGAGTTCGTCTGGAACGCGACGCTGGACGAGATTCTCGGCGAAGACTACGTGACCGGCGTTCGAACCCGTGATGTCAATACCGGAGAGACTTCGGACTTGCCGGTCGAAGCGGTCTTCATTGCGATCGGCCACCAACCCAACACCGAACTCGTCGCCGAGGCGATCGATCTCGATCCGGTCGGTTACATCGCCGTCGAAAAGGGCACCAGTCGGACGTCGGTCGAGGGCGTGTTCGCATGCGGCGACGCGATGGATCCGATTTATCGGCAGGCCGTGACCGCGGCCGGGACCGGCTGCATGGCGGCGATCGACGCCGAACGTTGGCTGGCGTCCCAGGAAGCCTGAAGCCGGGCCCATGGAGTCCCGAATCGGTCCTAAACATCGATTCCCAAAGAGCTTCCAACGGGGGTGGCCCGCCATGCCGGGATCGCCGATTCCCGGCTGATCAGGCGGCTTTCGGTGTGTTAGAGTCGGCCACCGCTCATCCACCCAGCGCTGCCACAGGCAGGAGGGTTGCCGAGGCTGCTGCCGGCCCACCGGGCTGGGTGAGAGAGACGGGAAGGGCGCCGGCGCCCACCGCGGGCGGACCAACAAGCCAACAGACAGGATAGGGAATGAACGAACTCGCCGAGTCCGTCGGGACCGTGACAGCGATCGGGATGGGGACGGTGTTCGTATGCCTGGTCCTGCTCTATGGGATGACTCTCCTGCTCGGGTCGATCATGTCTCGAGCGAATGCGCCGGCGAAGCCAGCGCGGTCACCTGCAGCGGCGCAAGACAGCCCCGAGACAGCAACGACCGAGACAGAAGAGCCTTCCGGACCGAGTCGCGAAGCGATCGCCGCTGCGATCACGTTGGTGTTGGCGCGGCACAGAGCCTCCCGGTCGCGGCCGGACGACTCCCGGATCGACGCTTGGAAGCTGGCGGGTCGCGTGCGAGCGCTACGCAGCGACTGAGCGACGATTGACCGACAGGACTGTGACCGACAGGAATGTGACCGGCAGGAACGTGACCAAAAGGACCATGCGGATATGGCGAAGTACGAAGTAATCATCGATGGCGACACCCTCGAAGTGGAGATCGTCCGCGATGATGGACGCAGCGCCACGCTGACCGTTGATGGCGTCGAATACACGGTCGAGGCGATGAACGTCTCGGCTCCCGGCGCCGCCGTGGCACCTTCCCCGTCCCCCGGTGCTCCGCCGCCGCCGCGATCGAAGCCCTCGACCCCCTCTGGGGGAGGCGCGGGCGACGTTTGCGCTCCGCTGGCCGGGTTGGTGTTGGAGGTCTGTGTGAAAGTCGGTCAGCAGGTGAGTGCCGGCGATGTGCTGGCTCGACTCGAAGCGATGAAGATGGAAAACGACATCAAGGCGACCGGCTCGGGAACGGTGTCGGAGATCTTGATTTCGCAGGGCGATGAGGTCCAAGAGGGCCAGGCGCTACTGAAGCTCGAGGCCTGACCCGGTGGAGATGTTCTGGACCATATTCGGCGTGACCGGCGTCGGCGGCTTCTCGATCGGCAATCTGGTGATGAACGCCATCGGGATCACGTTCATCTACCTCGCGATCCGCAAACACTACGAGCCGCTGCTGCTGGTTCCGATCGGATTCGGGATCCTGCTGGCAAACGTTCCGCCGATCGTGATTGCCGGCGAAGAGGTCTTCTACACCTCGGTCACGAACCCCAACAGCCAGATGTACTTCCTGTACTACGGCGTGTTGAAGGGCATCTATCCGCCGCTGATCTTCCTCGGCGTCGGCGCTCTGACCGATTTCAGTTATCTGCTTTCGAACCCACGCCTGATCCTGCTGGGTGCGGCCGCGCAGTTCGGCATCTTCGTCACGTACTTCGGGGCCCTCCAACTCGGTTTCGATCCACTCCAAGCCGGCAGCATCGGCATCATCGGGGGTGCTGACGGGCCGACGGCAATTTTCCTGTCGAGCCAGCTCGCACCGGAGTTGCTCGCCCCGATCGCCATCGCTGCGTACAGCTACATGGCGCTCGTTCCGGTCATTCAGCCCCCGATCATGAAGTTGCTGACCACGCGAAAAGAGCGTCTGATTCGGATGAATCCACCGCGCGAGGTCTCCAAGCTCGAGCGGGTATCGTTTCCGATCGTCACTTTCCTGCTCTGCACGATCCTCGCTCCTGGCGCGTCGATCCTGCTGGGAATGTTGATGTTTGGCAATCTGCTGCGCGAATCCGGCGTCACCGAGCGGCTCGCGCAGACGGCGCGCACCAGCTTCATCGACATCGTGACGATCCTGATCGGCATCTGCGTCGGCTGCAGCGCCAGTGCGGAGACCTTCCTGACCCCGCAATCGATGAAGATCTTCGCGCTCGGAGCCTTCAGCTTCGCTGTCGCAACCGCCTCGGGCGTGCTGTTCGCCAAGCTGATGAATTGGGTCGGCAAGGAGCCCTTGAACCCGCTGATCGGTGCGGCCGGCGTCAGCGCGGTGCCGGACTCGGCCCGCGTGGTGCAAATGGTCGGCAACGAGGAAGATTCGTCGAACTTCCTGCTGATGCACGCGATGGGACCGAACGTGGCCGGCGTGATCGGCTCGGCGATCGCGGCCGGCGTGTTGTGGTCGATCCTCGCTAACTGAATCTCCGCGCCGCCCAACGACCGCTCACCCGCGGAATACCCGAGGGTTGTGTTCCCACGATTGTTGTTCGGAACACAACCATACCCTTGCCCGGCGTTGGCGACCGACTTACGCTTTTCGGCCATGGCGCTGTCGAAGGAGAAGCTGCTCGAGCTGATCGCGCGATCGTCGGACATCGTTGTCGCGACAGACCGCAAGGGTCACATCATCTACTACAACGATGGTGCCTCGCGCAGCCTGGGCTACGCGGCCGATGAGATTCTCGGCCGATTCGTGGCGGTCGTGTATCCGGATGTCGAGGAAGCGAAGCGCGTGATGACGGCGATGCGCGATTCGGGCTACGGCGGCCCCGGTATCGTGCAGACGTTTCAGACGACGTTCGTATCGAAAGCAGGCGAGCACATCCCGGTCGCGATGTCGGCCACGCTCACCCGTGACGAAGCCGGCGAGCCCGATGGCACCATTGGCTTCGCAAAAGACCTCCGAGACATCCTTCGCAAGGACCAGCTTGCAACACTCGGAGAGGTCGCGGTCGGGTTGTCACACGAGATCAACAATCCGCTCGCGGTGATGATCAACCAGGTCGATCTGCTCGAGGGCGAAATCGATACGTTGGCAGACGAAACAGACTGCTCGGTCGAAATCGAGCGCCTGAATTCAATTCGTCGCGAGATCTCGCGTGTTTCCGAAATCCTGACCCGTCTCGGTGCAATGGTCGAGACCCAGTCGTACGAGACGATGAAGTACATCGGCCCGGCCCGGATGATCGACCTGCGCGGTCCACGGCCCCCGCGCGTTCCGGACCCGCGATTGAAGGATGTTCGAATCCTCGTCGTCGACGACGACATGGGAATCTGCCGCTCGGTCGAAGAAATCCTCGCCGCCGAAGGCTGCTGGGTCGAAACGGCCAACGACGGCCTTCAGGCGCTGCGGTGCATCGAGTCGTCACATTTCGATCTGGTGCTGACCGACGTCGTGATGCCGAACATGGACGGCTACGAACTCTACAACGCGTTGCGGGAGCGCTACCCCGACTTGCCGGTCTTGATGATGACCGCATTCCACTACGACAAGGATCACATCATCAAACGCAGCAAGCTCAAGGGGCTCAAAGGCGTGCTGTTCAAGAAGCCGGTGGATCCCAATCGGTTGCGCGAGGTCATCGTCGAAACCATCCAGCACGCATCCGATTCGAATGGACCCGATTGAGCGCTGGGTAGAGTGAGCCCCAAGCTCCCCGTGAAGTCTGGTTTCGTGGCGATCCGGGACTGCGTCGTATTCGTGCCCCATCGACGGGCCGTCTGGGTCGCGACGGTGGCGTTGTTGCTCCTTTCGCTTTCGGCTTGTGGACCCGATGCAGATCGTTCTCC
>JAJDAM010000671.1 GCA_029261905.1 Deltaproteobacteria bacterium | reverse complement strand
AGGCCACCCCTGGCCGCCTACGCGCGATTGACGGGCTGGTGAATTACGCTTCGGGGTTTAGCGTCCGGTCGGAACTTCCTCTCCATTCGGACATTCTGCCGATGAATTCGGGCGGGGACGCGTCTATCGTGTGTCCTTCTTTTCGGCGCGCCCTGGCTGTCAGCCTGGCCCGCACGATCCCCTCGGCTGACCCTGAGCTCGTCGAGCGCAGCACATGCCCGGGCACCAATAAGGAGAGACACGATGGCTCGATTCGACGGGAAGGTCGCTCTGATCACGGGCGGCGCCTCTGGGATGGGCAGGGCTACCTGCGTCCGCCTGACCTCTGAAGGGTGCCGGGTATTCGCGCTGGACATCAACCCGTCCGGCCTCGAGGAAACGGCTGCGATCGTGAAGGACGCGGGCGGCACGATCGAGACGCGTGCCTGTGATGTTTCCAGCCGTGCGGAGTGCTTCGAGGCCGTCGATGCCTGCGTCGCGACGTTCGGGCGGCTCGACGTTCTCGCCAATGTTGCCGGTGTGCTGCGGCTGGTACACAGCTTGGAGATGACCGAAGAGGATTGGAACATGGTACTCGGCGTCAATCTCTCGGGACCGTTCTTCCTGAGCCAGGCGGCTCTGCCGCACTTATTCGAAACCGGCGGCAATATCGTCAACGTTGCGTCGAACGCGGGCTTCATGGGCCAGAGTTATGCGGCCGCCTACTGTTCGAGCAAGGCGGGGATCATCAACCTGACGCGGGCGCTGGCGGTCGAGTTCTTCAAGAAGGACATTCGGGTGAACGCTGTCGCCCCCGGCGGTACCGAGACACAAATGATGCGCGGCGTCTCGGTACCGAAGGATGCGGACGTTCGTCTGATGCTCCGGGCGACCGTGCCGCGTCCGGCTTCACCGCCCGAGGACATCGCTGCTGCGATCGCGTACCTGGCTTCGGACGATGCCAAGAGCATCCACGGCGCGATCCTGTCGGTCGACAATGGCATGACGGCTGGGTAGGCGACGTCTCCCATGACCCAGTCCGCTGGCATGAATGCCTGGCGCCGGGAAACGCCGGGGGCCGAGCTGTGGAGCCGCACGGCCCGTCCCGGCGATCCCGACAAGTACTTCATGGTTTCTGCCGACACGCACGCCAACGAGCCGCCGACCTACCTCGCAGACTACGTCGACCCGGAATATCTCGAAAGGATCCCTCGCTCCGAGATTCGGGAAGATGGATCCCAATGGCTGATCAGCGAAGGAAATCGGCCGCAGCGGGTGAAGGCCGGCGCCGGCGCGAAGACCGTGCAATCCCGCCAATCCTATGAGCGACCCGAGCACGACCGTCCCGTCGCTTCGCGGATGGACGACGAAGATCTCAGTCGCAACGCCGCCGGCCGGACGATCGAAGAGCGACTGGCCGACCAACGTGCCGACGGAATCGACGTCGAGCTGATTTTCCCCAACAAGGGTCTGCTGTGTTGGGCCACGCCCGATCCGGTGTTCGCGATGGCGATGTGTCGCGCATGGAACCGCTGGGCGCGCGATTTCTTTGGCGGTGACGATGGTTGGAATGCCGGACGCACCCGGCCACTCGCGTGTATCGCATCCGGTGACCAGTCGGGCGCGATCGACGAGATTCGCTGGGCGGCCGACCATGGGTTCGCAGGGCTGTGTTTCGGAAACACGCCGATCTACGGCGAGAAATCCTGGGGAAAGCTCGAATACAACGACCCGAGCTTCGAGGAGATCTGGTCAGTCGTAGAGGAGACCGGGCTACCGATTACCTTCCACGTTTCGACGGGGAAGGATCCACGCGCGGTCGGCGGCAACGGTGGAGCGATCACGAACTACGTCTGCCACTCGATGGAGACGACGATCGAACCGCTGGTCCAGATGATTTCTTCCGGTGTCTTCGAGCGGCACAGAGGCCTTCGCGCCGGCCTGGTCGAATCGGGGATCGGCTTCGTGCCGTGGCTGCTCGAAACCATGGATCACGCCTACCGCGCCCATCACTTCTTCGTCCGCCCGGTCACGCCTGAACCGCCTTCGACGTACTTTCGGGAACACTGCTTCGCAACCTTCCAGGAAGATCACGTCGGACTTCGCGCTGTCGAGGCGGATGATCTGGTGAATAACGTGATGTGGGCGAACGACTACCCGCACCATGAAGGGAGCTGGCCGCATTCGGCCGCATCGATCGAGCGCCAGATGGGTGCCCTTTCGGATCCCTCGCGTGGACAGATTCTGGGTCTGAACGCCGCGCGGATCTTTGGATTGCCGACGAGCGCTGATGCGAGCTAGTGTCCCGAGTCCGAAGTTCGGTGAGCACCGAGAGTGCCGGTTTGGGTCTCTGGCAAGGCGCGCGAGTGAGTCCTAGCAGCGCTACGGCGATCGAGCGCAACACAGCCAGAGGCCCAAACCGGTGCTCGAATGCCGACGAACTTCGGACTCGGGACACTCGGAGGCCGACTCGAGAAGGGTCGGCCGACGACGCAAAGATCGAGCGGAGCGAGACCGCCGCTAGTCGATGGGCTGGTCTGTTGCTGGCCCCAGTGTTTCTCGTGTTGGCAAGCACCGCCGGCGCAGCGCCGCCCAATGTCGTGTTGATCCTGGCCGACGATCTCGGGTTCACCGACACCGCGCCGTACGGAAGCGAAATTTCGACCCCCCACATCGGCCGCCTTGCCGATGAGGGAATCCGCTTCTCGAACTACCACACAGCGGCCAGTTGCGCGCCGACCCGCGGGATGTTGCTGACCGGAGTCGACAGCCACCGCAACGGCGTCCCGAACATTCCCGAATCGCTTCCGCCCTATCAATCCGAGCAGCCCCACTACCGGGGCACGCTGAACCACAATGTCGTCACGATCGCGACGCTGCTGCGGGATGCCGGGTACCACACCTACATGACCGGCAAGTGGCATCTCGGGATGACGCCCGAATTGTTGCCGAGCAGCCGCGGCTTCGAGCGGACCCTGACGTTGGCCGACACCGGCGCCGACAACTGGGGGGAGATGACGCCCTACCTGCCGATCTACGACAAGGCCCACTGGTTCGCGGACGGAAAGGAACTGAACCAACTACCCGAAGATTTCTACTCGTCGAAGTCCTTCATCGACAAGACGATCGAGTTCATCGAATCGAATCGCAGCGACGATCGTCCGTTCTTTTCGTACATCCCGTTTCAGGCGGTGCATATCCCGATCCAAGCGCCCCAGGAGTACACCGACAAGTACATGGGCGTGTACGACTCGGGTTGGACGGCGCTCCGTGAGCAGCGCTTCGAACGCGCCAAGGCGCTCGGGCTCGTTCCCGCCACGACGCGACTGGCTCCGGTGAAGACGACCGAGGACTGGGACGCACTGGACGATGCCGACAAGCGCTATGCGTCCAAGCGAATGGCCGTCTATGCCGGAATGATCGATGCAATGGATCACCACATCGGTCGCTTGATCGCCTACCTCGAGAAGATCGGCGAGTACGAAAACACGGTCTTCGTATTCGTTTCGGACAACGGGTCGGAAGGTAGCGATCCGACTTTTGGGCAGGGGAGCACGCTGTTCCGGTTCTGGCTGGGAAGAAACGGCTACTCGACCGACTATGAAACCCTCGGCCAGCGCGGCAGCTTCATGAACATCGGTCCGAGTTTCGCGAGCGCCTCTGCCTCGCCGCTCGCGTACTACAAGTTCTTCGCACGGGAAGGCGGAATGCGCGTCCCGCTGGTCATCGCCGGTGCATCGATCGCATCCAAAGGCGGGCTCTCGAAAGCCCTCACCTACGTGACCGACATCGCGCCGACGATTCTCGAGATCGCAGGGGTCGCCGCGCCGACGGGTGGCCACTATGCGGGTCGCACGGTCGAGCCGATCACCGGACGGAGCGTCTATCCGTTGCTGATCGGAGCGACAGACACCGTCCATCCGGCCGACGAACCGATCGGCTACGAGTTGGGCGGAAATTCCGCGCTGTTCAAGGGCGACTACAAGATCGTGAAGGATCGCGGACCGATTGGCGACGGCGAATGGCACCTGTTCGACATCGTCACTGACCCGGGAGAATCCAGAGATCTGAAAGACATCGAGCCGGAGCGTTTTGCGGCCATGCTCGATGACTACGGGTCCTACGCTGAACAGAACCACGTGCTCGCCGTCCACGACGACTACGATCAACGCAGGCAGTTGGCGTTGAATTACGCCCGCGACCACATCGGAATTCTGGTGGGCATTGCAGTGTTCGTCTTTGCGCTGATTGCAGTTCCGTGGTGGCTCATACGAAGCGGGAACCGCACGCGAAAGGCATCCGTCTCCCTCTGACATCCTCGAATCGAGTGGAGGAACATCGATTGATTGCCGACGACGTCACGCTCGATTCGATCCGGGACGCGGGCTATCGCATCGCGCCCTACGTGCACCGCACGCCGATCATGGGCAGCAGCCAGATTGGTGGATGGCTCGATTGTGTCATCGAGTTCAAATGCGAGAACCTCCAGAAAGTCGGCGCCTTCAAGGCGCGCGGTGCTCACAACGCCGTCTTCCAGTTGGAATCGAGCGAGGCGCGCCGCGGAGTCGTGACCCATTCTTCGGGCAACCACGCGGCCGCTCTGGCGCTCGCGGCTCGCAACCGAAAGATTCCCGCATACGTCGTCATGCCCGACAACGCGCCCGTGGTCAAAAAGGAAGCGGTTGCCCAGTACGGCGCGCAGATCACCTACTGCGAGCCCACGTTGGCGGCACGCGAGAAGACGATGCAGCGCGTGCAATCGGAAACTGGCGCTCACGTCGTGCACCCTTACGAGGACGCGCACGTCATCAGCGGGCAGGGAACGGTCGGCTTGGAGATCGTCGAACAATCGGCCGTCGATCCTCCCGATACGGTGATCGTTCCCGTCGGTGGAGGAGGGCTGCTGGCCGGTGTTGCAGTCGCAATCAAGTCGCTGCTGCCGGATTGCGAGGTGATCGGCGCCGAACCACTGGGTGCAGACGACGCCTACCGCAGCTTCCACAGCGGAAAGCTGCAGCCGCAACTCGCCCCGAACACGATCGCCGACGGCCTGTTGGCGTCACTCGGAAAACCGAACTTCGAACTGATCCGCGAGCATGCCGATGATATCGTCACGGTCAGCGAGGAATCGATTGCAACGGCCATGCAGTGGATCTGGAGCCGCACCAAGCTGGTCGCGGAACCGTCGGCTGCCGTCCCCCTCGCAGCGGTCATCAGCGACGCATCGCGCTTTCGCGGCAAACGCCTGACGCTGGTCCTCACCGGCGGCAACGTCGATTTCGACCGCCTGCCCTTCGCTTCGTCTTCGTAACCGGCCTACAGTCCTTCGCCATGGTCATGCGCGAAATCGGGAGAGCCAGTGAACTCTGACCATCCGAAGTTCTCCGAGAAACTGATACCACTGGAAAACACGGGATTCAGTTACGGTGACGTTTCCATCTCGAGGCGCGAGGGCGAGTTCCTTTCCAACGCGATCCGAGATCATGGCTATGAAAGAACCATCGAGATCGGGTGTGCACTTGGGATCTCCTCGCTGTACATCTGTGATGCACTCTCTGGCCTCGACCAGCCTTCTCATACGATCATCGATCCCAATCAGACGGACGGTTGGCAGAGCGTGGGGATACGGAACCTCAACGAACACAATTTCGATTTCTATGAGCTGGTCGAGCAGCCTTCTGAACTGGCATTGCCGAGGTTGCTGGAGCAAGGCAGGTCGTTCGATCTGGGATTCATTGACGGCTATCACACCTTCGATCACGCATTGGTCGATTTCTTCTACCTGAACCGCATGATCCGGGTAGGTGGAATGATCATATTCGACGACGTCAGTTTTCCGTCGATCAGTAAACTCATTCGCTATCTCCGGAATTACCCGGCATACGAACTCGTACTCCCTACTGATGACAGAACTGGATCCGAGCCTTTCTCCATTCGTCAGAATGTGCTGCGCATGTTCGTTCGGGTGGCCAAGCTATTCCCGGAGCGGACTCGGAAGCAGCTCTTCTCTGATCGCGTCAACTCGGGAATCATTCGGGTACCGGAGTTGACCTCGATCGTTGGCTTGAAGAAGGTCAGTGAAGACGAGCGCCGCTGGGATTGGTACGAGGAGTTCAGCTAGCCATGGTCATGCTGCGCACACCCGAGGACGAGCACGAGCGTTTGGTGCAGCTCGCGCGGGAGCGCGGATTGAAGCATCCGCCGCGGCGACCGGACCCGAAAGAGTGTTGCGATACCGGCTGTGGGCTGTGTATCTGGGACTACTACGAAATCCGGCTCGGGCGCTGGCGCGCAGCCCATGAAGTGCCGGAAGAATTCGGCGAGCCGAGTACCGGGTAGCTTCGAAATGGCCGGAGCCGCCGGCCAGAGGGCCGACGGCTCCGGGGTGTAGCCGTACGCGAGCCGCTATTTCAGGTCTTTGC
>JAJDAM010000670.1 GCA_029261905.1 Deltaproteobacteria bacterium | reverse complement strand
TCCACACAACCCCGACCCATTGGGTCGGTGGTCGGAGTGGTTCGATGGGGATGCGAAGATTCGCAATGGGATGGGTGCTGTTCGCCGGTTTGGCAACGGGTGCGAGTGCAACAGCAGATACGGCCGATGACAGAGCAAGAGCTCAAGACGATCGGATCGCCGAGCTCGAACGCACGGTGGGAGTCCTCGTCGAGGAACTCGAGCGCACCCGACGTGACCTGGCCCTACCCGAAGACGCCGAGATGTCGTCAAAATTCGGTCACGGACCAGGCGCATCGAAGATCTATGACATCGCGCGTGGTCTGTCGATCGGCGGCTACGGCGAGGGCTACTACCGCAAACTCGTCGACGACGATGGCGGCAGTAAAGATCGGGCCGATCTGCTGCGACTCGTCTTGTACACCGGCTACAAGTTCACCGACAACATCATCTTCAACGCCGAAATCGAGTTCGAACACGCGACGACCGGTTCGACCGAGTCATCGGGTGGCGGCAGCGTGTCGGTCGAGTTCGCTCAGCTCGACTTCATGTGGAAAGACTGGATCAACTTCCGCACCGGCTTGTTGCTCGTTCCGATGGGCTTCATCAATGAGATCCATGAGCCTCCGTTCTACTACGGCGTCAACCGACCCGAAGTCGAGCGAACGATCATTCCGTCGACATGGCGCGAAAACGGCCTCGGGATCTTCGGGACGATCGCGGACCAGGTCGACTACGAGGCCTACGTGATCAACGGCCTCAACGCGGAGGGCTTCGATTCGAGCGGGCTGCGCGGCGGTCGGCAAAAGGGCAACCGCGCGCTCGCAGAGCACCTCGCCGTGGTTGCGAAGCTCGAGTGGTCGCTACTTCCCGAGTTGGTGGTGGGTGGTTCGGTCTATCACGGCAAGTCTGGACAGAACCAGAATGTGGGCGGCATCGACATCCCGGATACGCCGACGACGATCTGGGAACTGCACGCGCAATACCAAAATCACGGCTTCCACGCGCGAACCCTGTTCACGATGGCCCATCTCAGTGAGACCGCCGGTCTGACATCGGCACTCGCACCCACTGCCATGGGTGGCACGGGCGAGCTGGGCGCGGGCGAAGCGATCGGTGGCGAGATGCTCGGTGTGTACGGCGAAGTGGCCTACAACGTTCTGCCACTTCTATTCCCGAGCACGGAGAAGGCGCTCGAGCCGTTCTTCCGCTTCGAGTACTACGACACGCAGCGCGACCTGCCCAGCGGGTTCTCCAAGGATCGAACCAAGGAAATCGAGATCTACACGTTCGGCATGTCCTTCAAGCCGATCCCGAACGTCGTGCTCAAAGCCGACTATCGAAGCCGCAATTCTCGATCCGGAACGTTGTCGGACGAGTTCAATATGGGAGTGGGGTTTGTCTTCTAGACTCATCATCGGGGCGGTGACACTGCTGGCTGTGCTCCACGTCGGCATCGGAGCCGAGGCGAAGGTCTTCTATTCCCGCAACGAAGCACTGGAGTTGGCGTTCCCCGACGCCGACGAAGTGGGTTCAGAAACCTTCGTGCTGAACCAACAACAGGCCGACCAGATTCAGAACCTCTCGAAATCCCCGCTCGAGTCGAAGCTCGTCAAGATCTACAAGGCGCTGCGCGACGGAAATGTCATCGGCTACGCGCTGATTGATGTGCACAACGTTCGCACGCTGCCGGAAGCTTTCATGGTCGTACTGACACCCGCGGGAGAGGTCAGATCACTTCGCGTGTTGGCATTCCACGAACCCCTGGAATACAAGCCCACGCAGCGCTGGTATCAACAGTTCGACAACAAGTCGAAGGACGCACCGCTTCGGGTCGGCGGAGATGTCCACGGTGTCGTCGGCGCGACCTTGTCGGCCCGTGCGACGACGCGCGGCGTGCGGCGCGCGCTGGCGTTGTACGAGGTCCTGATCCACAACGGGCGATAACGTTGCGTTTCGTCATCACCGGAGAGTGGTCTCGAAATCGTCTGCTACAGACGATCGTCGCGCTATACGCAGCCTATGTGGTCGGTCTGTGGCTGACCAACGCGCTGCTGTATTTCAGCAAGATGAGTCTGAGCGCAGCATCCGTGGTCGACTACTACCTCGGCTCCGATGAGAAATTCTTGTCACCCCGCAGCTACCAGGGGCTGCTCGAGGTTTCGCATTTTCATTTGTTCGCGATGGGAATGCTGCTGCTGGTGCTGACGCACCTGATGCTGTTCATTCCTGTCCGGAACAATATCAAGGCCTGGTTGATCGTGGTTCCCTTCGTGTCGGCGTTCGTCGATGAGGGGGCGGGCTGGTTGGTTCGCTTCGTGAGCCCGCACTTCGCATATCTGAAAATTGCAGGTTTTCTGACACTCGAGGCCAGCCTCGCCGTGTTGGTCATACTCTCGTTGTGGTCGGTGTTTTCAGGATCGCAGAAGAACTACGACGGGCGAGGTGGCGGCGGACGAAGCGACGGTGCGTCGAGAGACTCCGGCGTCTTTTGAATCTGCGGTTTCGCGCTGCGTGCGCGGTCGTCGGCGTGTTGGCCGTCTGCTCCTCGTGCGCGAAGCCGTCGTTCGTCGATGACCCGTCCGTTACGGACGGCCGCTATGCGATGGGTACGGTCTTCGAGGCGACGTTGCCCGCGGGTACACCCAGCACGGCATTCGAGGAGTTGTTCGACATTGCGCGAGAACTCGACGCACTGCTATCGATCTATTCCGAAGCCAGCGATGTCAATCGTCTGAACCGCAACGCGGGGCAGGGCCCGGTACCGATCGCCGAGCCTGTCCGCGAGATACTCGAGCTCTCGGTCGACTATTTCCGTCGGACCGGTGGTGTGTTCGATGTGACGATTGGTCCGCTCATCGAACTTTGGATGCACGCAGCCGAGCGCGGCAGCGTGCCGACCGGGGCCGAGATCGCGACGGCGAAAGGGCGTGTTGGATCGGACAAGATCCACATCTCGGAGGACGGTAGGGCCGGCCTCGAGGAGCCGGGGATGTCCGTCAACCTGGGCGGTATCGCGAAGGGCTACGCGTTGGATCGCATGTTGCCACGGCTGCGGGCGAGCGGCGTCGAAAGTGCGCTGCTGAGCTTCGGCCAGAGCAGTACCTGGGCACTGGGCGCGCCTGCGGGGAAACCGGGTTGGAGGCTCCTCGTTCGCGGAACGACGGGTGATTTCGTCGGCCTGATCACGTTGAAGGACCAGGCCCTCTCGGTCTCGGAGAGCCTCGGCCAATCGGTCGAGATCGGGGGCAAGCGCTTCGGCCACATCATCGACCCGCGCACCGGCCAGCCGCTGATTCGCGAGCGGCAGGCGTTGGTGATCGCGCCGACCGGGGCTCTGGCGGAGGCGTTGTCGAAGGTGATGCTGGTGGCCGATCTCGACGCGGCGCTGGCGTTGGTCGAGGCAGAGCCGGGTTGTGAGGGGCTGCTGATCGAAGCCGATGGCAAGCTGTTCACCACGCACGGTTGGCATGAAGCATCCGGATTCGAACCTCTGCCGGACTAGTCTCAAGAAGCCGGCGCGTCAGCCCGATTGTCCAGGTATGGGACTCGCTGAGCTGTCATGCCCGATCTGCAGTGCAGACTTTCCGCTCGGTGGCGACGAGAAGGCTGGGGAAGAAGTCTTCTGCAGTTACTGCGGCTCTCCGTGCAAACTCACCGCCGACCCCTATTCGGAAGAGTGCGACATCGAGGAAGACATCTAGCGAAGTCGATGTGCACCGCTGGATCCGGGGCCCTCTGATTCAGCATTCGATCCCGGCCTGGACTCAGCCCCGGACTCAGCCCTGGATCAGAGGCGAAAGTCGATCAACTTGTCGGAGACGTCTCGAAGCCTGGGGGCGTTTTGGTCCTTGTCGGACAACGTCGGCGCGCCGATCGGCCATTCGATACCGATATCCGGATCGTTCCACGCTACGCAGAATTCTGTATCCGGGTTGTACACATCGGTGCATTTGTACTCGAACTGGGCGATGTCACTGGTAACCAGAAAACCATGCAAGATGCCCGGTGGGACGTACAACTGCTTGAAATTGTCAGCGGACAACAAAATCGAGAAATACTTGCCGAAACTCGGCGAACCGCGGCGCACGTCGACGGCTACATCGAAGACTTCGCCTTCGATTACACGAACCAGCTTTCCCTGCGGGCCAGGGGACTGGCCGTGGAGCCCGCGTAGCGTGCCGCGGGATGAACGCGAGTGGTTGTCCTGGACGAAAGCTTCGCGGATTCCGCCGTCGCGGTACTTGGGGGCGTGAAACGTCTCGAGGAAAAAGCCCCGGTCATCGCGATGCACATCGGGTTCCACGACGATCACGCCTGGAATCGGGGTTTCGACGAACGTCGGCACGATCAGCTCGGTTCTTGTGCAATCCGACGCAGGTAGGCGCCATAGCTCGATTTGCCCATGTCTTCGCCGAGCTCCGCCAGTCGTTCGCGTGAGATGTAGCCCTGGGTAAACGCGATTTCTTCCAGACAAGCGATCTTCAGCCCCTGGCGCTCTTGGATCGTCTCGACGAAGTTGCACGCTTGGAGCAGAGATTCGTTGGTGCCCGTGTCGAGCCATGCGATGCCGCGCCCGAGCCGCTCGACGTGGAGATCGCCGGCCGCAAGGTATGCAAGATTGACGTCGGTGATCTCGAGTTCCCCGCGCGGCGACGGTGAGAGCCCTGCCGCGATGTCCAACACGCGATTGTCGAAGAAGTAGATCCCGGTGACGGCGTAGTTGGATCGCGCTTTGTCGGGCTTTTCCTCGATGCCGATCGCGTCGCCATCCTTGTTGAATTCGACAACGCCGTAGCGCTCCGGATCGCTGACCCAGTAGCCGAACACGGTGGCGCCGTTTTCACGCTGGGACGCGCGGCGCAGCGAGTCGGTCATGCCGTGCCCATAGAAGACATTGTCGCCCAGCGCGAGCGCAACCCGGTCGGTGCCGACGAACTCGCGTCCGATCAGGAAGGCCTGAGCCAGGCCTTCGGGCTTCGGCTGTTCGGCGTACCCGATCTCGATTCCGAACCGGCTGCCGTCTCCGAGCAGCCGCCGGTAGGCCGGAAGGTCTTCCGGTGTCGAGATCAACAGGATCTCTCGAATCCCGGCCAACATCAAAGTCGACAACGGGTAGTAGACCATCGGCTTGTCGTAGATCGGCAGCAGCTGTTTGCTGACGCCCAATGTGATCGGATGTAGGCGCGTGCCGGAGCCACCGGCCAGCAGGATTCCTTTCATCGCTCAACTCCTCGCGAGGAGCCGCAGCGTACCCCATCACACCTCAACGAGGGGCGACGAGGGTCAACGAGGGTCGACGAGGCTCAACGCGGTCCGGTAAATCCCGACGAGCCGGATTTCAAGGTAGGAAGTTCGCCTGCTGTTCGAGTTTTCGCGGGAGGTATTCTTCGATCACGTAGTTGAGCCCCCACTTGGCGAGAGCCTGCTGTTCGGCGCGGACGCCCATCTTCAGCAGTTGCTCGATCGCCTTCTGCCACGGCTTGTGCGTCTTGAAGAAGGGGTCGTTCTTCAAGGCGTCTTTGGCGCGCTTGATGTCGACATCCAGCAACGGGTGCGTGGGGAGTTGGTAGTCGATGATGTCCTGCGGCGTCACGCCCAGGTATCGGGCTTTCGGCACACAGAAGAACTGCGACAGGTGGGCGGCGTTTCCCGAGCCGACTTTGAGGGTTCGATAGATGTTGGAGATCCCGTAGGGGTCGCAATCGACGAAAGCGAATACCGGGATCCTGCACTCGTCCGAGAGTTTTCGAATGAACCGCCGCGTCGCACGGGTCGGAACGCCGGCGAGCGAGACCAGGATGCAATTCGATGTCTGCCAGAATTTGTGGTTCTGGAGTCGCTGGAATACACCGCCGGTTTCGATTGCGAGAACGAACTTCGCGTCGGTCTCGAATGACAACTGCTCGACGCTCGACGGGATCGAATACGCGCCCGATCCGAAGCGCGTGCAATCGATGCGCTCGACGACGCCAGTCTCACGATCGGGGTCCAACACGATCAACTGGCCCGCGACCGCGCCCCCGTGTTCGTCCGGGACGAAACGGAGCTGCTCTCGTGATGCGCCCTGCAGCGAGAACATGGCTTCGATGTCGTCCATCACCGTGTCGGACTCGGTCTGTTCGTCGAACTTCGCTTCCTCCCAGTTCTTGCTCTGGTAGTAGGCGTCTCGCTTGGTCGCGAAGTCGTTGGTTTCGACCAGGTCTTTCGACAGCCCCATCATGCGCAGCGTCTGCGCGAAACTCTTCACGGTATTGACGGTCAATGTTCGCGTCTTCTTCTGCTTTCCGATTTCGAAGTAGCCGCGCTGGGTCGAGTAGGTGACGTTCTTCAGCGAGCGAATCGGAAACGTGAGATCCGGTTTTCCGTTCTTGAGAATGCTCTTGTGTACGCCAGCTGCGGTACCGACGATCAGGTCGACCATCAAGTCATCGAGGTTGGCTCGGGTCTTGGAGGCTCGCGCGACCTTCCGTTTGGGCGCCTTCTTCTGAGCGGCCTTTTTGGAAGCGGCTCCCGGCTTTTTCTTGGCAGTCTTCTTCTTCGAAGCCGGTTTCTTCTGGGCCGATTTCTTTCGAGCGGGCTTCTTCGCGGGCGCTTTCTTTCG
>JAJDAM010000669.1 GCA_029261905.1 Deltaproteobacteria bacterium | reverse complement strand
CTTGCTCCATCATCAATGCGACGCCGGCATACCAGGCGTTCAAGGAGAACTGCGTCGCCTGGCGTAAGCCGAACCCCGGTTCCGGTCGAAGAGCCCGCTCGGTCGCTTCGGGATCACCCTGGATGCAGCGCGGGTCGCGTTTTGCACGGTCGGCATATTTCGCCAGCGTCGAGCCGCCGAAATTGGGTACCGGCTTCGCGCCCCGGTACGCGACGAAGGAGCTCGAACCGTAGGTGAGCCCTGTCGCGGCTCGGAGCTGGTTGGAATCGAGGCCGCGCAGAACCGCGGCGATCGTCGTCTGGAGTTCCGGCTCCGTCTCCATCATCAATGCCAGCGCGGTCACGGGCTTGAACGTCGAGCCGGGGGTGTTGTGCTTGTCGATGACCTCCCAGGCAAAGATCGATGACGGGTCGCGAAGCGGGTACGCGGCCGAAAATGCGGGCAGGTCCCAATCGGCCAAGCCCGGCGGGATGGCCGGCTGACCGGCGACCGCGAGGATGGCACCGGTGTCGGCATCGAGTACGACCAACCCGGCTTTGCGCTCGGGGGCCCAGCGGTCGTCGCGGAATCGCTCGATCCCCCAGGCCAGCGCTTCGTGAGCGGCCTGTTGCATCTTCGCGTCGATCGTCAAGGAGACTTCGAGCGTGTCGGGCGGGACGCTCGTGGATGCGAGCATTCCGGTCAGGCTGAAGCTGTCGCCTCCACCGGTTCCGACCAATGGCAGCATCCCGAGTCGTTCGGTGAGGTCGGAGGGGCGTCCGCGTCCGGCTGGATCGGTCAGATATTCGCCGTCCAAGGCTCGGATCACATAGCGACCACCCGGTCGCGAGCGACGTACCGGGCGAAATCGATAGTGCGTACCGTCGTTGTCCCTTTCCTGGTGAATGGCCAGGCCATGAATTCGCGCTGCGCAGTGCACCGACGGAATCGCGGTGATTTCGATCGTCGTGGGCGCGGCAGCTGAATTTCGAAACGGTACACGGATCTGATGCGCAACGGGAGGCTCACTGCATCCTTCCAGAGGTTCGCCGAGGAATTTCTTCGAAGTGGCGCCCGCGGGTAGCCGGGTCGGCGTGCCGACCAACTGAAGGGTCAGCGGGGTCGCGGCGCCAGGCGCGACTTCGCTGCGAAACGTGACCGCATCGGATCCGCCGGAAACGGACAGCCAATCGGAATAGCCGGCACGGAGTTCGCCATCGTGTACGAAACCGAACGTCTCCGGCACGAGCTGGCCAGACGGCAACGGCCGGTCCGACGGCCCGACCGCACTCCACGGCTGAGGGGCCTCCTTGTCGGTGCGAGCGCGATCGTCGCGAATCGCCGCCACGCTTCGGGTCTGGTTCCACAGCTCGATCTGTTGGCCGACGATCGCGCCGACTGCAGTGCGATCCAGCATGCCGAGCAGGCGCCGCGTCGATTCGGCTTCGCTGGCATCGGCCTCGGACGGATCGGCGGCGGACGGATGCGACTCCAACGCAACGACCGCCTCGCGGAGCAGCCAATCTCGCGGCACCCGGTCGAGTCCGCCGTCGCTGCGCGGAGTCAACAGTTTTGCGGCGATCAGCGCGTGAAAGAGTGCCTCGTCCTCCGGGAGGCCCGGTGTGCCGGTCGCGGCCACACCCGAATCGGCATACAGATGCTGGAGCCGATAGGCGACGCCGAAGACGATGGCAGTACAGACGATCACCAGCAGCAGGACATGGAGCACTCGAGAAATCAAGTCAACTCCGACCGTGGGGTTCTGCCGCGAATTCGCTGCGGGTCACGTCGATCTCACGTTTGCTCGCGCAGTCGGTGTCCTCCGCTCGACGGACCGGTGTGCGCTTTGTCTCGATGAAATCGAAACACGTACCCACCAATCAACAGATGCTGGCCCGGGTCGAGCGTGGTGGTGTTGCTCGATCGCGGCAGCAGCTCCGTTTGCGGCGATCCGTCGCGATCGAGAGCGAACGCAGATGCCCGACCACCGGCCATCGCAATCTCGAGTTGGTGATCGACCAATCGCACCGTGACATGTCGTCTGGAGAGATCGATTACATCGAGGCACGCGCCTGCGCCGCGCGCGCCAGCAGCCCACTTTGCACTGCGTGGGTGGTCGAGCAGATCGATCGGAAGATCGGGTTCCGCATTTTCGGACGTGGTCGCTCTACCCAACGACAACGGCGTGCGGCTCACCGGCAATGCAACGCTCGCATTCAGCATCAGCATGCCCAGGTAACGCCGTGGATCCGGCGGTCGGAGCAATCGAAGTTCGCCGCCGGCCTTGGCTTCGAGCGAGAAGGGCAGATCGGGGATCAGTTGGAAGTCGCCGCCGTCAGCGGGACGGAACTCGAGTTGGCCGGAATCGGATCGCGACCGGATGGCCAGGCAGCTGGCTTCGTCGACGTCGTTCATGGACGCCATTCGAACGGGCCAGCCCCAGTCGTCGAGCCAGACCGTCCATTCATCGAGGCCCGGCATGCGCGCCCCATCGATACGAAACAACCCGAGACCCACCAATCGGAGTGAATAGCGAGTCGAGAGCTGGGGCTCGGCCGGATCGCCCGACTCGACTGCGCCAACCGCATCGGCGGAATCGGTACTCGCCGCTACGGTCGAGATATCGACTCGCTCGGTCGGCTCGGCTCGCGCAGTGGGAGGCTTTGCGATGACGCGAATCGGAGAGCCGGACACCGGTTCGATCCTGAGCCATAGACTTTCGCGATCGTCGTTGCCCTTGAAATCGAGATGCCACTCGATCGAATCCGGATTCGATTTCATCCGCGATTCGACCACTCGAATCTGGCGGGTCGACGGGTAGATCCGCTCGGCGTCCTCGGCATTGAGGTTGACGACGACATGACCGACCCGCTGGCTGAACCAGAGTTCCGGCCGGATCGGTCCTTCGTCGCAACCCGAGATCACGAGCGAACGCTGGCCTTTGTACACGCCAACGGGGCGGTGGGTCTGAGCCCCGCTGTTCCAGAACACCCACGGAGGCATCTTTTGTACCTGCGCGTCGTCGGGGCGGGAGAGACCGATCTCGGCCTCGAGGACATCCTCTTCGTTCGGTACGAACACGCCGAAACCGAATTGGAACACGACTGCGTCATCCGCGAGCCGCGGGTCGGCCATGACCGAGTAACGAGGCTTCCGATGCCGAGGCAGCGAGCGCGCAAACTTCTCGGTATGCAGCGTCGACAGGGTGTGTTGGAGTACCTCGAGGTGACCTCCACCTCGGATGGCATCGGCGCGCCAACGCGCCTCGGGAATCCACACGACCACGTCCGAAAAGACCGGGTTCGCCTCGCGAAATCGGCCAGCCGAGTCGCGCTCGAAGACACTGTTGCGACAGCCGTCGAGGGCGGCCTGGAGCCGAAAGTCGCGGTCAGCCGTGATGCGTTCCGAGATCTCCGGCCGGCCACCGTAGCGTCGGTCCCACAACGGGTCCGGGTCGAAGCAGTTCGATACACCACCCAGTCCCAGTGTGAACACCCCGAGCAGACTTCCGGTGTCCCGAACCTTTTCCAACGCTTCAGATGATCGACCGAACCAGTCCGCCATGGGCTCCCATTGTGCATCGCCTTCTCGTCGCGCGCTTGTCGAGGAGCCGGATTCGGCCGGACTCCCGCGAGGATTCGGCGTGCCGATCCAAGTCCACCCCGTGGCCGACCGCGGCAATTCGGCCGGCTAGTACAGTAACGCGATGAGCAGGTCGAAAAATAGCCCCCGATCCATCGGTTGTGGCTGCGATGGAGAGGTTTCCGAACTACCTGTCCCAACGCGCTACATGCCTACGACGACGTGGCTAGGCGGACCCTGATTCGTTGGGGGACCCATGCAGGATCGCGTCGGCGTACGGACCGGTAGGCCACGGCAACACAGAGCGCATCGGAGAAATCTCGGTTCTGCCTTCCGCGAGGACTCCACTTTCGGCATCTACGACCTTCCAGGCCATGTTCGATCCGAACAGCGGCTGTGACTCGACCATGACCACGCGGAGTTCGCCGGGTTCGAATCCGCATTGTCGCTGCACCGCGTCGAGGAGCGCCGTGTCGTTCAGGTGCCCATCGCCGAAGTTCCAGCCCAACACCAGTCCGGCTACGACTTCACCGTCCATCCAGTCGTAGTTGTCGATGTCGTCGACGGCGTGGGGCAGGGCTTCGAGCAAAACGCGTCCCTCGAGATGGAGGAAGCGATTCGACGGCATCATCATCATCGC
>JAJDAM010000668.1 GCA_029261905.1 Deltaproteobacteria bacterium | reverse complement strand
GAAATCGCACTCGATTATTTGATTTTGGTTGGTTGTAGTATCGTGTGCGAGAACATTCTCTCATTGCCGGCTCGGGGCACGATCAACGTTCATCCTGGAGTCCTTCCCTGGATCCGAGGCGTCCACGTCGTCGAACACGCCGTCGACCGCAGCGTGCCAGTGGGCGTTACGGCCCACTACGTCAACGCCGGCATCGACACGGGAAACATCATTCGCCGCGAACTGATCCCCGTTCAGCCAGGCGACACGCTGCGCTCGCTGCGACGTAAATCCAGCGAGCGCTGCACCGAACTGCTGATCGAACTGGCCGCTGGAGTCACACGTGGTGAACACCCGACCGGGCTCGCGCAGCAGATTCGATTTCCGTACTGCAAGTGGCTTCGGGATACGCAGCTCCACGAGATCGATGCGAAGGTGGCCGCTGGCAAGGCGATGGAACTCTATTCGTGTTGGGTCGAGCATTTCGGGTCGCACATCATCCCGGTCGACAGAGAAGACTATCCTCCGATCGCTACACCTCCGCTGGTCGAATCCGGCGCAGAGGCCGAGTCGCAGGCCTGACGGGTGATCCGGGTAGCCGCCGATTCAGAGGATCCGTTCGTCGGACATGCGCTCGAGCTGCTGTCGAGTTTCCTGGCAGTCGAGATCGGCCTTGCCGCGGGTGGCGAATGCGATGTGTACTACGGCAACGATGCGGACCGCGCCTGCGCGATCCGGGTTCCCAGGATCGCAGCGTTCCAGGAGCGGGACGTCCCTCGCACCCCCGGTGTCGCATACGATGCGAAGCGGGAGGCACCGTTTCCGTTCGATCTGTTTTCTGCCGTTCGCTACTGGCTGACCGACGAGGGGAACACCGCGGTCGCCGAGAGCCGTTTCGATCGACACGATCGACTCGGGATCAGTGATTCCGCCCAGGATCGTCTCGGAGTTCAGACGACACCGATCGTCAACGCGTACATGATGCTGTTCGGCAGCTGGCTGGAATCGCGACTGGGAACAACCGTCGCCGGCGGGCTGCCAGCGGGCAAGAAGGCCATGATCGCTCTGTCTCACGATGTCGATGAGCCGATCGACCCCGGCGACACGAAGCACAACCGACGCTTCCAACGGGAGCTGCTCGCTCGAGCCAGTTCGATGGCGCTACGCGGGAAACTTCGGGACTCGGTGTCCACACTCCGGTCGCTGCACAAATGGTCAGCGAAGCGCCGCGGTGCGAAATCCGAAAGGCACTGGTTGTTCGAAGAAGTACTCGACTGCGAACAGAATCACGGTTTCCACAGCACGTTCTTCTTTGCGGTCAAGACCCTCTACGACCGGGACGGCAGCCTCTACGATGTCGCCTACGACTTCGACGAGCCGCGCTTCCATGCGGTCTATCGCGAAATCGCAGCCCGCGGTTCGGAAGTCGGACTTCATATCAGTTACAACGCACGCGAGAGCGCTGCGCGCATCGAAGCCGAGAGATCCGCACTCGAGCAGGCATCCGCTCGAGCCGTCCACGGCAGCCGACACCATTTTTGGCACATGAGCCGCCCCGCCTGGAGAACATTGACCGATCATGGTCGCGCGGGACTTCGCTACGACACCTCGATTGCGTTCAACGAAGCGCCCGGGTATCGACTCGGAATCGGCTTCCCGTTCTTCCCGTGGGACCCGGAGAACGGTCGGAAGATTCCGACGCTGCAGATCCCGACGTTCGTGATGGATGGGTCGCTGTTTCAGTCGCCCCAGTCCGACGCACAGAGTGCGCGAGCCGAATTCGTCGAACTGCTCGAAGAGCTGAAGCGCCACCGCGGGGTCGCCGCGATCGACTGGCACGTCCGGACGTCGTATCCCGGTTCGCGAGAACTCGAACAGATGGGCCGCGCCTATCTCGAAATCCTCGAAGTGCTGGCAGCCGACTCGGAAGTCGCAGTGGGCTCCTGCAGCGAGGTCGCGTCGCAGTTCGGTGTGGCCGGCTAGAGATGCTTCGCCGAATCGTCGCAGGCGCCGCCGCGGGAACCCTTGCGAACGCGATCCAGATGCTGATCTGCTTGATCGATGCCCGGGTCGTCACGCTCTCGCTTTTCATCTCGCATTGGTTGTTCGTGGTGTTGTTCCACGTACTGGCTGCGACGTTGTTCGCTCGAGTTTCGAACAACCGGCTCTGGTCTGCGCTCGTGTTCTGGGTTCCGATCACTTCGGTTGCTGCGCGTGAACTGGATCGACTCCTCGGCACGTGGGGCGGATTCGCGGCCGCAGGCGGCGCACTCGTGCTCGGCGCCTTGTGGACGCGCTTCATCCCGCGACGGGGCTCGCCGTTCATCGCGGCGGCCGCAGGTGCGATCGTTGGCGGCTTGCTGCCCTACATGCACGAGGTCGCGTACACGTCGCAGCTCGAGCTCGAAATCCTGTTGGTACTCGCGGCGGTTCTATTGGGTGTCGCCGCGCTGTCCACGTTGTTCGCGGGCCGACCCGACGGCCCATTGGTGCCGTCGCTTCGGTGGTCGATGCTGAGGCTCGGTGCGTTTTCGTGTGTCGCCTTGCTCCCGCTGCCCTTCGTCGAGCCCGTGACGGTTCCGCCCGCGCCTGCGACCGGGGCGGCCGGTGGTTCCAACACGATCCTGATCGTACTCGACACGGTGCGCGCAGATCACCTCGAGCTGTACGGCTACGAGAGGGAGACCATGCCGGCCCTCACGCGGTTTGCAACAGAGACTGCTGTGGTCGCGCAGCGAGCGATCTCGAACGCCCCGTCATCGCTTCCGAGTCACGCATCGATCTTCACCGGTCTGTATCCGATTCGACACGGTGCGCACAAACCCTTTCTGAAAGACCCGAATCCGCCCGACTATGCCTATCGGCTTCATCCCAGTATCCCCACGCTCGCGACGATCCTGTCGAAGGCGGACTACTGGACGGTCGGGATCAGTGGAAATTCCGGGCCTCTCTCCCCGTTCTTCGGCTTGAGCCAGGGATTCCAGGTGTACCACTCGGAACCCAGTCCGCGTCGCGCCTTCGTCGCGTTCAGTCCGTGGGGAATCGAGGAGATCACGAACCTGTGGGTGGAGCGAATCGCACTCGCGTTCAGCGCGGTATTCCCGTTCACCCGCGACTACCTGCTCGGTGTTCCTTACAAGCGGGCCGGAGAAATCACCGACCTGGCGATCGAAGCCATCGAACGCGCCGGTGACAAGCCTCTGTTTCTGTTCGTCAACTACATGGACGCACACTCGCCGTACTTTCCGCCAGCCGACTTCATGGATCGCTTTCCCGGACGAAGCCCGTCACTGCTCACGAGTGGGTTCAACCACGCGTGGTGGAAAGCGGTCGTCGACGGTGAGGTCGAACTCGACGACGAAGAACGCAGTCACTACGTCGCTCTCTACGATGCCGAGCTCAGCTACCTGGACACCGAACTCGACCGACTGCTGAGCTGGCTCCGGCAGCGTCCGGAATGGGACGACACGTTGATCGTGATCACGTCCGATCACGGTGAGGCGCTCGGCAATCACGGTGGCCTCGAGCACTCCAACAGCCTGTACGATGAAATCACCCGCATCCCGCTCATCGTGAAGCCGGGCACGCGCACACCCGGCGCACCGCCGGCGGGTTCCATGATTTCGGGGCTGGTCGAATCGGTGGATATCTTCCCGCTCGTCCTCGAACACAGTGGGCTGCCGGTTCCACGCGGCATCGACGGCACCGCGTGGGGTGCGGGGCGCACGCACTCCTTTGGCTGGTTGTATCCCAGCCGCGATCGCCGCAATGCCGAAGAACTGCGCTCCGCGCAGAGCGACGGTTGGAAGCTGGTCGAGTCGTCGTCTGGGAAGGTCGAGCTCTATCACCTCGATCGCGACCCCGGCGAGGCACTCGATTTGAGCGTGGCCGAAAGCAAGATCCGGTGGGAACTCGAAAACCGGCTGAACGAGACCCGACACGTGATCGAGCATCCCAAGACCGAGACACCCGGCCTGTCGAAAGAGATGACCGAAGAACTCAGAGCTCTGGGATACGTGGAATAGACTGTCTGCCCGAGTTGGACGGAAGGCTTCGGGTTCAGGCCCTCTCGGCTTCGAGCGCCATGAACGGTTCGAGCTCGCTTCCACCTTCGGTGCGCCAGATGGCGCGCAATCCCGACTCGCTCTTCTCGACGAGCGTCGCCCGGGTCACCGGTTCGTTTCTCGTCGGTCGCGAGGTTCGGCCGACGAGAAGTAGCCCACCGTCACAGACCAGACCGAGAACCGAGCGGAGGCCCTCTGCCACCTGTTCGTTCGAAAAACCGAAATCGCCCTTCTCCAGATTCAAGACGTTCATCATCCGCACGAACTGATATTGGTTGTCCGGCGGCGAAAAGAGATTGATGCGCGTGAAATCGACTCGTGGATCGCCCGCCACCAGCGATTGCGCCGCGGGCACCAACAGCGAAGCCGACTTCCAACTCGGGCTGCTTCCGTCCGCAGCCGAAGCCTCTTGCCAGTCTTTCAGTACCCGCTGCTTTCGCGACCAGGCGAAACTGAACAACAACCGGTTGACTACCTGCAGCGGGTGGAAGTGCGCGAGCCGCGTCACCGGGATGACGAACGGTCCGAAGCCGAACTGAACGAGCGTCCCATCGTCATCG
>JAJDAM010000667.1 GCA_029261905.1 Deltaproteobacteria bacterium | reverse complement strand
GCCCTCGGCGTCGATGACGTGGATGCCGGTGTTGGAGTTCGGAGCGTAGACGATCTGTCCGTTCGCGTTCCACGAACCGCCTCGGGGATACGTCGAACCGGCGCCGCCGATCTGCCGAACGCGGCCGCTTGCGATCTCGACGCGTCGGAGTTTGCCGCCACGGAAAAAGCCGACGTGTCGACTGTCCGGAGACCAGAAGGCCCACTCTGCGCCTTCGGTGTCGGCTAGCGGGCGCGCGACAGCATCGTCGAGGGCTCGGAGCCAGAGTCGATACTCGCCGTAACCTTCGTTGGCACCGAACACAACGTAACGGCCGTCCGGAGATACGGCAGGAGGGGATCCTCCGCCGTCACCGATGACGGTCGAACCCGGTATCGGAATCATCAGATGGCGTGAGACAGTAACATCGGATATTGGAGCCTCGGGTCGCAAGGCGAAGTACGCAGCGAACAGCATCGCGGCTGCGGCCAGGGCCCACGGGAGCCACGCAACGCCGCGACGTGATGCCGCCGTTGACGCCGCGGCGGGAGCCAGCCCGAGTGACTCGCTCCGTGGATCGTCGATCGCGTGCTGCAGCTCGACGCGCGCATCGCCAGCGTCCTGCAGTCGTTGAGCCGGATCCCGGGTCAGGCAGCGACGCAGGAGCAACCGCACCAGCGGCGGCGTATCTTCGGGCAAGCGTGTCCAGTCGGGCTCCTTGCGTAGGATGGCCGCCATCGAATCCGATGCGGTCTCGCCGCGGAACAGCTGCTCGCCGGTGAGACACTCGTACATCAAACAACCGAACGACCAAAGATCGGATCGCCGATCCACCGGCTTGCCTCGCGCCTGTTCCGGCGACATGTAGGCCGCGGTCCCCAGGATCATGCCTGCGACGGTTCCCATCGAGGTCATGGTCGGCGACAGCGACAGACTGCCCGAGGACGACGCAGCGTCAGGATCCACGGCCTTGGCCAGACCGAAGTCCAGCACCTTGGCTTGACCTTCGCGGGTCAACACCACGTTGGCGGGTTTGAGATCCCGGTGCACCACTCCCTTGGAGTGCGCAGCTTCCAGCGCGGCGGCGATCTGCGTGGTGATGGATAGCATCTCGTCAACAGGAAGCGGTCCGCGCGAAAGTCGCGAAGATAGGTCTTCCCCGTCGACCATCTCCATGGCCAGGAAACGCAGCCCGCCCTGACCTGAGTCCGTGGACGGGTCAGCCTCGTGCAACCCATGAATCGTGGCGATGTTGGGGTGGTTCAGCGAGGCCAGCAGCTTGGCCTCGCGCTCAAAGCGGGCCAGTCGTTCCGGATCTTGCGAGAACGCCTCGGGCAACACCTTGATCGCGACCTCGCGCTCAAGAGCGGTGTCGACGGCCTTCCACACCTCGCCCATTCCACCCTCGCCGAGCTTGTCGACGATGCGGTAATGCAGCAGGTTCTGACCGGTCTGAATCGACAAGGAATCCCTCCCTTCCTAGAGCTTCGGTAACCCGTCAACCAGATAAATCGCCCGCACCTGTTCGATCGTCGACAAGAGGATCCGCTTCCCATCCGGCGAGATGCCGAACGACTCGTGGACGCCGCTGCCATCGAAGCCGACAAGCGCACGCCGCGTCGCGACCGTATCGTACTCGGTGCTGAAATCCTGGATCCACAATCCGGTGCGCCCCTGCTCATCCAGCCCGACGTAGACGATCGCCGAACCGTCGGGCATCCAACGGGCGCGCCCATAGGTCACGTTGTGCGAACGCAGGGTGTAGTTCACCTCGAAGGCGAACGGGGTCAACTCGCCACTGGTCAGATCCACCACCGCACCCAAGTTGCGCATGGTCGCCTCATCGGTGCGGAGGTAAAACGCGAAGCGCCCGTTCGGCGAGACCTCGCCGTTGGTCCAGTCACCGGTCGCCAGTTGCTGCCCGTCGCTGCCGTCCGTACGGATCTTGGCGATCCCCGGATGCTCAAAGTTGCCGCTGGTGTAGACGATCCACTGGCCGTCGGCGGTCATCGTTGGGTTCTCGGCCGAGACGCCGTCGTGAGTGACCTGCCGCGGGTTCGAACCGTCCAGATCCGCCATCCAGATCTCCAGATTGCCACCGCGGTCGGAGCCCCACAAGATTGATTTGCCGTCCGGCGTGTAGGCGCCGTCCCAGTCGCTGGCTGGATGGTCGGTCAGCTGCTGCAGTGCGCCGGTAGCGAACTCGTAGGAGAACAGATCGATGTTGCCGGAACGGCTGGAGGTGAACAGCACTCGACTCCCGTCGGGGTGGTAGGCCGGCTGCCGATCGATCGAGATGCCGCCGAACAGCGCGCGGGCCGTCTGGCTTTCGATGTTGATCTCAGAAAGCGACTGCCCCCGCTGGGCACTGTCAAAGACCAGGCTTGTCTCGTCGAGCCTTGCGAGCTGCGTCGTCTCGGTCACCGATCCACGAAACGGGAACAGGTGCGGCGCCCAGAACAGCGTCTGCTCGCGACCGGTGCGCAGGTTATGGCGCACGACGCGATCCGGCATCGCCGATCCACTGACGGTCGAATCTGAAATCGCGACAATCAGCGACGACGCATCGGCCCACGCCGCGCTCGAGACCAGCCCGAGGTTATTGCCGATCGTGAGTTCCTCGATAGCGCCGCTTGCTATATCCAGCATCAGCACGCGCCAGCTGCCCGCGCCGGACTGAACGCCGGCCTGACTGATCGAAAGCCGTGTGCCGTCCGGCGACCAGCCCAGCCCGAACAGCGCCTTGTTCTCTTGCGTATGCACAATGCGCTGCTCGCCGCTTTTGACGTCGAACAATCCGACCTCGGATGCCACGATGCCGCCCACCGCCTGCGGAACGCGCACAAAGGCCAACTGCTGATCGTCGGGCGACCACTCGACTGCGGTCACGTCGTCGATCAACTTGCGCGGCTGCCCTCCGACCACCGGCACGCGATAGGCCGCAGAGCTGTCTCCGTCACCGCGAATGAACGTCAGTGTCGTCCCGTCCGCCGAAAAGCGCGGCCTAAAATCGGGCCCTTCGGTCAACGGCTGCTCTCCGCCGCCGTGCACCTGACGCAACCAGATGCGCGACGCGCCGGTGCGCGAGGAGGTGAAGGCGATCAATCGGCCGTCGGGCGAAACACTCGGCTGGCTGTCCTGGCCGGAGAAGGTTAACTGGGTGACGCGAGGCGGTTCGAGGGGCGGTGGCGGTCGATGCAACAGCCAGCCCGCGCCAAAGAGCGCGACCGCCGCGATCAGCATGGCGACCTTGCCCCAAATGCTTTTGCCTTTGGACGGAGCGAGCGCCTCCGTCGCGGGCAAGCTGCTGCCCGAGGCGGTGGAGGCGTTCCCCAGCGCAAAAGCTAGGTCCTGGGCACTTTGGAAGCGCTCGTCGGGGGACTTCTCCAGGCAGCGCGAGATCAGTGCGACGATCGCTGGCGGCGCGGGATTGCCGTTCAGCGTGATTTCGGGCGCATCCTCGCGCAGTACCGCGGTCATCGTCTCGACCGCCGTCGGGCGCTCGAAGGGTTTCTGCCCGGTGAGCATCTCGTGCAGCATCGTGCCCAGCGCGAAGATGTCGGTGCGGGAGTCCGCCGGTGCGCCCTGCACCTGCTCGGGCGACAGGTAGTTGGTCGTACCCATGACGGCGCCGGGGTTGGTCAGGCTGGTGCGCGTGGCTAGGTGAGTGTC
>JAJDAM010000666.1 GCA_029261905.1 Deltaproteobacteria bacterium | reverse complement strand
CTCAGTCCCGGGCAGCAACCGACTCGCGCGCGCAGCCTTCAGTTCCTTCCCAATCGGACCAACGCATCACGTCATTCAGGATTTCGCACCGGTCTTCACGCGCCAGCAGCGCGGTATCGGTCGAGGCCAGTTCACCGACGGCTTCTTGTGTGACGCTGCCCGGCGACATGCGGATCCCACCCCCGGCTTCTGTATCCAGGATGATGAATTTGTCGCCGTCGCCATCCGGATTCCACGCAGCCCATTGCGGCAACGTTCCGCCGGCGCCACGCCCGGGGTTTCCGGTCCTCGCGAAATGGGCCCAGTACGACATCATGTTCGCCGACAGCTCATCGATGCCGGGCTGGTTCTCGTCGTTGAAGATCACGTTTCCCGCCTCGCCCAGGTCGTAGTGGCCGAACACGAATGGGATTTCGAAGCCGTGAGCCGCGCCCAGCATCACCGACAAATCAGCACCCAACAGCGTTGGCTCCTCGTCCCAATCGAACCGATACGACCAGACAGCGTCATTGCTCTTGCGCATCGCCGTCGCGGGTTCGTCCGACCCCGAGGCTCTCCACATCAGGGACTGGTACTTCGCCTGCAGGTTGAACCCTTCCTCGTCTCGTAGACGTGGCAGAAACCCGAGCCATCGCTTGACCCAACGCGGATTGGCAAACATGAACAGCTTGTTCTCGTCGCGATTGGTTCCGGCGATCACTGGCATGCGGTTCCAGCCATCGGCGCTTGCAAAGTGCTCGAGCGGGTCGCCTTCTGGGAGCACGACACCGTCCTTGAAGAGCTTGGGTACTTCGATCAGCCCCTCGCCGACGTCGGTCGCGTACCCGGCGAGCAGATCCGAAGGCGCCTTCGAACGGAGATAGCCCGCAAGCTCGGCGTTCGACAGGCCTGCCAGGTGCGCTTTCGCGCTGCCCCGATCGGCTGCCATGCCGTCGCTGATGAGAAGCGACACCAACAGTTCATTCGAGCTGCTGCGATCTCCCGCCACGGCGTCGTCGGTGAAGTTCTCTCCCGTTGCCGGTTCGATCAGATACGTGCCACCACTCTGCGCGATCGCGCGGTGAAACAGCCCGCGCGCGCGAGGAGACAACAGCATCGTAAACACATCGGTTCCGCCAGCTGACTCACCAAAGATCGTGACGTTGGCCGGGTCGCCTCCGAAGGCGGCAATGTTTCCCCGCACCCACTCGAGAGCCCGAATCATGTCGAGCGTGCCGTAGTTGCCCGAGCGATCGTCGGGACCGGTATCGCCATCGCGCAAACTCGCCTGGCGAAACCAGCCGAGCGGACCGAGGCGATAGTTGATCGACACGACGATGACGTTCTGCGACTGGGCGAGCTTGCCGCCGTCGTAGAAACCCGCGTGTCCGATCACGTTGCCCCCGCCATGGATCCAGAACATCACCGGGAGCCTGTCGGCACCCGTCGGGACTTCTGCGGCCGCCATCCGCGGCGCGTACACGTTCAGAAACAGACAGTCCTCGCTGCCGACGACCTCGCCCGCGTCTCCCGCGACTCCGCCAAAGGGACTCGCGAACTGGGGACAAAAATTCCCGTGCACCAGTGCGGCAAGGGTCCCGGACCACGAATCAGCGTGCTGGGGAGCTCTCCAGCGCAGCTTTCCAACCGGAGGGCGCGCATAGGGTATGCCGGCCCACGCGTGGTTCTCGTAGCCGCCCACGTAGCCGACGACCTTGCCCTGTTCGACGGTACGCAGCGAATCATCCGCAGCCACTACAGCCGGCGGACTACTCGTGCACCCCGCGACGGTGATCCAAGCGAGACCCATCATTGCAACGAGAAACAAACGAGACGAGGCGGACATGGGACTCCCGGGATTGCTGTGGTTGCGGTTGTTGTAGTGGGTGTAGTTGTAGTGGGTGTAGTGGGTGTAGTGGGTGCGGCCGGTTCCCACCTTATACGCACCTCGGCGTCTAGATGGAAGAGGAACCTCCGGCTCGAGATTCTGGGGCAGATCGATTCAGCGCTGGGAGCGGCTCAAGCGAAGGATCGAACGAACAACGCCTCGATGGCCGATGCACCGTTCTCCCGCAGGAAACGCGTGCCGGTGCCGGCGAAATGCGGATGCGTAATGACCGGTCCGGTGTGTTTGTCCCATGCCTCACCGCTCCATTCGAACCAGCCGTCTTCGTCCTGGTCGAAAACGAACAGCGGCTTGTTGCAGATCTTCGCAAACTCGGCCCCCCAGCCAGTCCCGCCCTTGACGGTACGGTCGTCGAGAATCTTGCCGACGACGTAGATTTCCTGGCCGTTGTTCACCTGGTGCCAGATGCTCTGCAGCACCTTTTTGAACAGCGGTGTGTCGCGGTACTGGCGGTGCATCAGCTTGCTCACATACGCCAGGCTGACGTCCCCCTGCTGAAGCTCTTCGTGGGTCAAGACCCGAATCCCTCGCTGCCTCGAGTCCTTGTGACCGCCGAAGGTGAAATTGACCTCGTCAATTCCACGGCTTTCCGCGGCCTTACCGAATTCGGCTTCGGCACCGCTCGCGGCACCACTGAACAAGACGCACTCTTCGGCTTTCACGGCGATCCCTCCTCGGGGTCCACGGGCCGGATTCGACCGGTGGGAATCGGGACAATGACGAATTTTGGCGCGCTGCGCACCGTCGGGGGCCGGCAGCTCGCTTGGACCCGCATGGGGCCTACCGTGGGGTTTCAGCCCAACTCGTAGAGCAGGTGGCGAGCGAGGTCACCCACGAGATCGACGAACAGGATCCGGGTGTCGAACCACCAGCGTCCATCGATGCGTCGAAAGCTGTCGTGGTAGCGGCCCGAAATGATCGGCTGCAGCGGTAGACCTTCGACCTGCTGTAAAACGGTGTAGTAGCTGCGCGCGGACGCGGTGCCAGCTGCGGTGTCGACCTCGATGATCGAATTGGTCGTGACGTGTTTCGTATGCGGTATCCCGTCGTCGTAGATGCGCGTGGAGCCCCGGTACAACGCCAGCACCCGATCGCGCCCTTCGAAGGTCTGCTCCGGCGTGGCTTCTGGCGATGTTGCGACGCGCCCGTGGGCAAAGAGTTCAGCTACGCCCTCGAGATCGCCCAGGTCGATCCGCTCGGCGTACGTGTAGATCAGATTCTCGATCTCGCGCGCGGGGTCGGTCATGGCCTGACGCTAGCAGCCGGCTGCGTGTCCCGAGCGGAATAGCCGAGCCGGGTCCGGTATCCTGGGGCGCGTCCGCCGATCAGTCTCGACCCGACTCAGAAGGTTGCAGCCGCAACGATGGATCGGATACCCGCGACCCGATTCGAGCGGCCCCAGTAAACCGGCGGCACCTCCAATCATCACGAATTCTTCTCACGAGGAGGCTTCGCGATCGGATGTCGCGAGCAACCGCCGCTATCGACCGACAGGAGACAGCCATGAGCAGGAGACAGCCATGAGCAGGAAACAGCCATGAGCAGCGATGACCCGGGGTCCCTCGACGCACGCCTGCAAGAACTGGTCGCTCGAGCCAAAACCGGCGAACTCGGACCACCGGTCCGTGATCCGGTCAATGTGCCGATGATCAATCACTGGTGCGACGCAATCGGCGACCTGAACCCCGTTTACACAGACCGGGAAGCCGCAGCGAACAGCGTCCACGGGGGCATCGTTGCACCGCCGACGATGCTACAGGCGTGGAGCATGCCCGGGCTGAAGGGACGCGGCCCGGCACTGCCGAAGGACCAGAGGGCCACTCCCGCGGCCGCCGCCGCGGGCCCGAACCCAATGAGGCTGCTACAGGAAGCCGGCTACACCTCAGTGGTCGCGACCGATTGTGAGCAGGACTACATGCGCTACCTGCGCCCCGGCGACACGATCCGGGTCAGCGCGGAACTCGAATCTGTTTCGGGTGAGAAGAAGACCGGGCTGGGGACCGGGTACTTCGTGACCAACAAGTCCACCTACTATGACCAGCATGGCGAGGTCGTCGCAGAGATGCGGTTTCGCACACTGTGGTTCAAACCACCGATGCAGTCCAAGACGTGACACGGAAAACCCGGATCGGCGCGGCGTCGAACGAGCGACAGCCATCGGGATATCAGGAGCGCAGATGAATTTCGGATTCGACGAAGACCAGGAGCTGCTGCGCCTGTCTGTGCGCAAGTTCCTCGATGAGCAGTGCCCGCTGGAGAAGGTCCGGGAGCTGGCGCAGACGCCGTCCGGGTACTCGGCAGAGCTCTGGGAACGGCTCGCCGAGCTGGGCTGGCTGGGATTGATCCTGCCCGAGCAGTACGGTGGCAGCGGACAGGGTTGGGTGGATCTCACGGTGTTGCTCGAAGAAGTGGGACGCTCCCTGTTCCCCGGACCACTGGTTTCGACACTTCTCGCCGGAGCGGCGATCAACGAAGGGGGCAGCGACGAACAGCGTTCTCGCTGGCTTCCGGGACTGGCGAACGGCAGCCGGATCGGAACGCTCGCCTTCTTCGACGCGGACAGCCCGTTTGGTCCCGACGGCATCGCTGCGTTCGGCCAGCGCGTTGGCGACGGATACGTGATCAGCGGGGAATGGGCGTCGGTTTCCGATGTATCCGAAGCGAACCTGTTCATCGTGGCGTTTCGCGCCGCGAATGAAGGCGTGACACTCGCCGTCGTCGAAGCCGACACCCCCGACCTGACGGCCACGACTCTCGCCGGGATCGACGCAACCAAGCGCTTCGGGACACTTCGCCTCGAGGGCGTCCGAGTGGCAGCGGGCTCGATACTCGGCGCAGCGGGCGACGGCTCGGAGCTCGCCACGGCGTTGCTCGATCGCGGCGCTGCGGCTTGTACCGCAGAAATCATCGGTGCCGCGGAGGCACTCACGCAGATCACCGTGCAGTATGCCAAGGACCGCGTGCAGTTCGGCCATCCAATCGGTCACTACCAGGGTGTCAAACATCCTCTGGCCGAAGCCTACGTCGATTGCGAGTGCATGAAGTCGCTCGCGTACTACGCCGCCTGGTCGATCGATGAAAGCCCCGGCGAAGTGGCCGGATCGGTATCGAAGGCGAAAGGCTTCGCGAGCGAAGCCTTTACCCGAATCGGTGTCACGGGTATCCAGCTGCACGGAGCAGTCGGCTACACGGAAGAATACGATTGCCAGCTCTACTTGAAACGCTCGAAGTGGGCGCGACCTGCCTTCGGCGACGAGGACTACCACTACGAGCGCGTCGCGACTCTCGGGGGTGTGTGATGGATTTCAATTTCAGCAAGCAGGACGAGAAATTTCGAACCGAGGTGCGGGCCTTCATCGACCAGAACAATCCAGCGGGCCGCCCCGAAGATCGAAGTCCAAAAGACATCCAGGCCTGGAACCAGAAACTCGCCGAGAAACGCTGGATCGGCTTTTCGTGGCCACGAGAGGATGGAGGCGGGGGCGGCAGCGTCATCGAGCAGTTCATCTTGAAAGAGGAGATGTCCAAAGCGCACACGCCCGCACTTGGCAGCGATTTCATGGGGCTCGCGTGGGTCGGGCCGGCCCTGATTCGGCACGGGACCGCGGCGCAGAAAGACCGCTTTTTGCCGGATCTGCTCAATGGACGCAGCGTGTGGTGTACAGGCTACTCCGAGCCCGACATCGGCAGCGACCTCGCAGGCCTGCAGACCAAAGCCGTCCTCGATGAAGGGTCGGGCGGCAGCCACTACGTCGTCAACGGTCAGAAGATCTGGACGACTGCGGCACACGTCGCCAAGTGGATCTTCATGCTCGTCCGCACCACTTCCGAAAGCGAATCGCGCTATGGCGGCATCACCTGCCTGCTGATCCCGATGGACAGCCCGGGCATCGAAGTACAACCGATCAAGAGCTTGGTCGGATACCACAGCTTCAACCAGGTGTTCTTCAACGACGTGCGCGTGCCGGTCGAAAACCGCCTCGGCGCCGAAGGCGAGGGTTGGAAGGTGGTGATGGGGGCGCTGGCCAACGAACGCTCCGGCATCTCGGAATCTACCGGCATGGAGCGTCAGCTCGAGGATCTGAAAGAACTCGCGCGCAACTCGAAGAAGAACGGCCGGCCCGCGCTCGAAGATCCGGCGGTTCGCAGGGAACTCGGCCGCTACGAGAGCATGATTTCGGCGATGCGGCTCAATGGCTTGCGCAATCTCACCAAGCAGTTGCAGGGCAGCCCACCCTCCACCGAAACCTCGGTAAACAAATTCCTTCGCGGTCAGCTCGAGATCCCGATGGCGGACTTCTCGATGTCACTGCTCGGAACCGCGGCGCAAGAAACCGGACCCTGGCAGACGAACTCGCTGACGTTCCACGGTGTCGTGATCGGCGGCGGCTCGCCGAACATCCAACGCAACATCATCGCGGAGCGCATCCTCGGCCTGCCGAAGGACTGAAGGAACCCGACCATGAACGCACTCCCGGAGACGTTGCAGTACGAAGCCGTAGAGGTCGGCCAGGCTCTTCCCGAGCTGGTGATCGATCTGACACCGACAGTGATCGTCTCCACGGCCATCGCCTCGCGCGACTACCAGGACGTCCACCACGACCGAGACCTGGCCCAACAGCGCGGCTCCAAGGACATCTTCATGAACATCCTGACCAGCAACGGCTTCGTCGGCCGCTTCGTCACTGACTGGGCCGGACCGAACTCGATCGTCAAGCGGGTCGCCATCCGGCTCGGCGCACCGAACTACCCCTACGACAAGATGACACTCACGGGCGAGGTCAAGAGCAAGGAAATCGTCGACGGCGAAGGTATCATCGAACTCACCGTCAGAGGTGCCAATCGACTCGGCGACCACGTAAAGGGGACCGTGAGGCTGTCCCTTCCGCGCAACTCGTGACGCAATCGAGAGGGTAGAGTCGCCGGTACACGCCTGAACCCCGAGAATTCGAGCCCAAGAACCATACTCTGGAACCCTTCCCTACAACGGAGCCCCAATGCGTACTGAATTGTGTGAGATGTTCGGCATCGACGTACCGATTTTTGCCTTCAGCCACTGCCGCGATGTCGTCGCGGCCGTGACCAACGCCGGCGGCCTGGGCGTGCTGGGCGCACTCGCGTTCTCGGACGAACAGCTCGAACTCGAGTTGAAGTGGATCGATGAACACGTCGACGGCAAACCCTACGGTGTCGACGTGGTGATGCCAGCGAGCTACGCGGGAAAGAGCGAGGGACTCGGCGATCGCAACGAGAACACCGGAAAGGTGGACGCCAAGGTCTTTCAGGATTTGATTCCCAGGGAGACCCGAGAGTGGATCGAGGGCGTACTGGCCGAATACGACGTGCCACCGCTGCCGGACAACGTCGACCGCGACGAGAGCGTCGGCGGCGGTAGCGACGGACTGCTGGCATGGACCGACGGAGGCGGGCGAGGCCAGGTCGCCATCGCGCTGGATCACCCGATCTGCTTGCTGGTCAATGCGCTCGGACCGCCGCCGAAGGACATCATCGACCTCGCTCACGAACACGGCGTCAAAGTGGCTGCGCTCACCGGGGCCGTCGAGCACGCGTTGCGCCAGAAGGAACAAGGCGTCGACATCATCATCGCGCAAGGCACGGAGGCCGGTGGCCATACAGGTGAGGTCGGATCGATGGTGCTGCTGCCGGACATCGTCGACGCGGTCTACCCGACACCGGTACTGGGCGCGGGTGGCATCGGCAGTGGCCGCCAGGCCGCGGCAGCGCTGGCCCTGGGCGCACAGGGCGTGTGGACCGGCTCCATCTGGCTGGGTGTCAGCGAGAGCGACATGACACCGTTCCTCAAGGAGAAGCTCCGGGCTGCGAAGTCGAAGGATGCCGTTCGATCGCGGACGCTATCGGGCAAGCCCGCCCGATTGCTCAAGACCGATTGGACCGAGGCATGGTTGCGCGATGACTGCCCCGGCACGCTGCCGATGCCGCTGCAATACATGGCCTGCGCCGACGCACAAACCCGCATCGCGATGGCCGCACGCAAGGAGGGAGCCAAGGCACGCGATCTGGTCGGCATCCCAGTGGGTCAGATCGTGAGCCGCATGGTCGAGGAGGAATCTTCTGCCGAGGTGATCTACCGCTTCATCGACGAGTTCATCGAATCCGTGGAGCGGCTCAACGGCATGATGGAGGCTGCCGAAGACCGCGGCTGATTCATCGGGAGGCGATGAAGCCGCTACGGAACCGGGGCGCCCGAAGGCTGGCGATCGCCTCTTCGCTCGAGTGCGAGCCGGATTTCCTCATGGCGCTCGCGGGTCAGCGAATAGCGCCCGAGAAAGACCAGTGAGAGGCTGACCAGGCTGAGGATGATTCCCCCGGTGATCCAGCCGAGTCGCGTTTCGATTTCGGGCGGGGCGTTGGCCGGATCGAGCCCCTGGTACAGTCCCACCGCGTCATAGACGACACCCGCCACGACGACTCCGAGACCACTGGCCGCCTTCGAAGCAAATGACAGCGCGCCAAAGAAGATCCCCTCTCGCCTTCGGTTGCTTCTGAGTGCGTCTTCGTCGGTAATGTCGGCCATCATCGAGCCCACCACGACCATCGGCGCCGAGATTCCGAAGGTGGCTGTAAAGGCAAGCACGACGATCAGCGGAAAATAGAGCGGCGAAGACTCGGGTGGAAACCAACCGACCACCTTCATGATCGGCGGAAGCGCGGCAAACGCGGTGAAGACCATCATGCCGATCATCACAGCCGGTTTCTTGTCGTGTCGGGCCGAGTAGCCGCGCCAATACGTCATGCCTACCAGAATGCCGACGAGCAGCCCGACGCCCTGGATCCCCTGTTGCTCGATCGACAAATGCCAGAAGTACAGCGCGCTGTGGGCGCCGAGTGCGTTGGTCACACCGAAGCCCACCAGACACGTACAGAAGCCGAGAAACAGTGCGCGGAAAGAGCGAAGCCGCAGCGCTTCCCCCATGTCGACCACCAGCGCTTGAAACAGACTCTGCCCCGCGCCGAGGTCATCGGGTTCGACGAGATACGGGATCCGATCCCGCGTACCGATCGCCGAAACCAACACAGCGAGCGCAATCACCAGCCCGAACATTGCGGCGAAGATCACATAAGGCATCGGATGCAAGCGGCCGTCGGGCACTTCTGGCGACTGGTAGAGGCTGACGAGAACGAAATAACAGATGACCGCGACGGTGGTTCCGAGCACCGCAGACAGCGAGCGAGCCGTCACGACACGAGTTCGTTCATCGAAATCGCTGGTGAGCTCCGCACCCAATGCCATGTGCGGAACATGAAAGAGCGTCATCGCGGCGCGCGTCAGGATCGCAAATGTGACCAGCCAGCCGAACAACGCGTATTCGGGATCGATCCCGAGCGTCGCACCAAGATCAGTGGGCGGCGCGAACGCGAAGTAGAAGAAGACTCCGAGCGGGAGTGCAGACGCAAACAAATACGGATGACGCCGCCCCCAGCGCGAATGGGTTCGATCGGAAAGAACTGCGACCAGCGGGTCGGTCACCGCGTCGAAAACCAGTGCGATCATCAGGGCTGCGCCAGCCAAGGTTCCGGACAGGCCCAGCACCGACGTGTAATAGAACAACAGAAACGCTGTGAATGCGTGGTTCTTGACGCCTTCGGCGACCTGGCCGATTCCGTACGCCACGACGGTCTTGCGCGGCAGCGCTTCGCCGCCACGGGGCGGCTGCTGCGCCGGGTCGGCCAACGACGGGGGAGCGACGATCTCGGCTGTCGTTGTGGATTTGGGCGCACTCGTCATGATCAGAACGACTCAGCATATCCGAATCGACCCAGAACGCCTCTTGTGCGAGCCGTCGGCTCCAATCAAACGGCTCGATCAGCCGGCGACTCCCCGAACATGCGCGTAGCTGCCCAGCACGCTCCTGTGCTGCGACACTTCCCGAATGTCATCGAAGCCCGCCTCTTCGAACAGCGCAGCGACGCGCCCGGCCCGATTGTCCGCCAGCTGAGTGTGACTGTGGAAAAGGCGCGCAAGCGCGGCATGCGTGCCTTGGTGTTGCCCGCCAAAGTCGATCAGATGAAATTCGCCGCCCGGTGTCAATACGCGGCGCACTTCACGAAGCATGCCCTGTTTCACGTCGAGATCGAGGTGGTGGAACATGAACGAGGAGAGAACGCGGTCGAACGACGCATCTGCGTGCGGGAGTTCATCCGCGAAGCCTTCGCACCAATCGATGTCGACACCCGCGCGCGCGGCCTTCTGCCTGCACCGAACGAGCGCCTTGCCGTCTGGATCGAGGCCACTGAGTCTCGTGCCCTTCACGGTCTCGGCAATCTGCACGAGCAGGCTGCCGGTCCCGCAACCGACATCCAAGATTCGCTGTCCACTCGCGATCCCTGCATCGCGAATGAAATCCGCTCGCCGACGTTCGCCGCCGAACAGACGCCAGAGCGGATCGTAGAGAGGGAGCAGGACATCCAGTCCGGCCGCGGGAAGAAAGACTCGACTCATCGCAGTCACTCCAATTTCTTGCGGCACTGCCCCCAGGCGCCGCCAATGTAGCATCGCATTCAGCCGACCCACTCGGAGCCCGCGCCAGTCTTTTCTCGGCAGCGATTTCATTGGGTGTATGATTGCGCTGCCTTCCCCGGATGAGGCCACGATGGTGGGTGGCCCGACGCCCTGGGCCGGGGAACTAGGACGGAAGCCTCATGAGTCGTTTTCGAGTCATCCAGATCTCCGATACCCATCTGGCAGCCGAACCCGAGTTTCCGCTGCAAAACTGGATCAAGCTCGTCGCTCACGTGCGACGGTGCAAACCCGACCTCGTCATCCACACTGGCGACGTGACGCTCGATGGGGTCCGTTTCCCCGAGCAGCTCCGACGCGCGAAACAGCTGCACGAGAGCCTCGATGCCCCGTGTCTCGTGCTGCCGGGCAATCACGATGTCGGCGAGCTGCCAGCGGCCGCCGGCGAACTCGAGCCGGTCGTGAGTGAACACGCCTGTAGGCAATTCATCGAAATCCTTGGACAAGATCGCTTCACGAAAGATATCGACGGCTGGCGTCTGATCGGCGTCAACGCGCTGCTGTTTGGCAGCGACCTGCCAGCGGAGGAAGAACAGTGGCAGTACCTCGAGCACGCGTTCGACACTGCTGGGGGTCGACACACTGCGTTGTTCGGACACAAACCGCTCTACAGAGACGGGTATCGGGATGGCTCGAAGCCGCCCAACATGTTGCCCGGACCGAGCGTCGATCGTCTCCACGCGCTCCTGCAGAATTCGCG
>JAJDAM010000665.1 GCA_029261905.1 Deltaproteobacteria bacterium | reverse complement strand
GGCGATTTTGAGCATGTGGTCTCCGAGCGCTGCAATCACGACCGGAACGGGAGCTGCTTCGGGCACCTGAACAGCTGCGCTCACCCGGTAATGCTCGCCTTTGAACTTGACCGGTTCGCCGCGCAATAGCGGCCCGAGCACGGCCATGTACTCCCGCATGTGACGAGCCGGCTTGTCATAGGACATACCCAGCATGTCCTCGATGACGAGCTTGTGGGACAAGCCGATTCCCAATACGAACCGACCTCCGGATGCAGCCTGGGCGGTGAGACACTGCTGCGCCATCGCCACTGGATGGCGTGGGTAGCTCGGGACCACCGCAGTACCCAATTCGATTCGCGAGGTCTCGCGCCCGGCGATCGCCAGCGCGGTGATCGCGTCCAGACCGAATATGTTCGCCATCCAGATCGAATGGAAACCGCGCGCTTCGAGATCCTTCGCCCGCGCTACCAGGCCATCGAGTTCAGGTCCACCGGTCGCACCTGACATCACACCAATTCGCATGGGGGTCCTTCCCTGTTTCGTGAGAGACGGTGAAAGTGATTCTCGATGCAGCTCGATCGGAAGTGCGGCGTTGCGTTCGGGGCGCCTGGTTCGACCGATCTCGTCCCGTTCGGTTTCGTTCTTCGCGCGAAGTCATCATGCCACAGATCGAGCCACCCGGGACCGTGCTCGCCGCGACGTCGCCCGTGGATTCCGGTGTTGGGAACACGGGGGCGATCCGTCCGACGCGGCAATCGGGCGAATCGGGGCGCGTGCGTGCATAATCAGCTCGCCTTTCGTCACCGACCGACATCGTGGTCCGACTGCTGCTCGAGTCGAACTCATCGGAGGATTACCGTGCCCGTGACCGGCCCGCTGAACCACGTCGACATCTCTGTCGGCTATCCGGAACGGTCGATCCCGTTCTATGCAGCGCTGCTCGAGGCGCTCGGCTACCGGCGATGGCAGATCGATTCGCCGGAGTGGAGTGGCCCGAATCCGCGTCGGGCAACCTGGAGCGTCCGCTGTTCGAAAACCTATTCCTTTGCAATCGAGGTTCGACCGGCCCGCGAGGACAGCCGCGATCGCCGCTACGATCGGTACGAACCCGGCCCCCATCACCTGGCATTCAACGCAGACAGTCCAGAAACAGTGGATCGAGTGCACGCAGCCATGCTGGCGGCCGGCGCAGAAGTCCTGGATCCGCCCGAGGACTACAGTGACCACCCCGCCTACACCAAGGGGTATTACGCGGCTTTCTATGCGGATCCAGACGGAGTGAAGCTCGAAGTGGTGCACATTCCGCCAACGAACCAATAGCGACGCACTGCAGGAACCGATCGAATCCTTCCAAGCATGAGGTACCCGATGAATCAAACCAGTCCGTACATCTACCACGGTGCCGATGTCTCGTACTTTTCGGGGAAGGTGCGACCTGCTCTTCCCCACAAGTCGCTGTGGTACCGAGAGGTCATCCCGGATTACAAACAGATCCGTGATCGGACGGGCACGATGTTCATTCCGGTATTGATGACTCCAGAGGGCGAAGGCATCCAGGACACCAGCGCGATCCTGGACTACCTCGAGGAGCGCCACCCCAACCCCCCGCTGTACCCGAAGACGCCGGTGCAACGGGTCATCGCCTACCTCGTCGAACTCTACAGTGACGAAATCGCGCTGCTCCCAGGGATGCACTACCGATGGGCGTTCGAGGAAAGCATCCACAAGGCCCGAATCGATTTCGGCTTTGCGAGCGGTCGCGCCGACGCTGGCCACCGCTTCGCAGATCGCATGTCGGGCAGCCTGCCGTTTCTGGGCGTTACGAAGGAATCCGGACCGGCGATCGAGGCCCATCTTGCGGAATTGATGGAGATACTGTGTCGGCACTTCGACGAACATCGGTTCCTGCTGGGAGATGCCATGTCGTTGGCCGATTGCGCGCTGATGGGCCCGTTCTACGGCCACTTGTTTCGCGACGCCGCACCGCGAGTGGTCCTGTACGAAACCGCGTTTCGTGTCTGTTGTTGGATCGAGCGCATGAATCGGCCGCCGACCGACCAGACCCAATGGCTCGCCGGCGATGCGATCGCCCCCACATTGCGCGAGGCATTGGGCGTGATGGCCGACGGCGTCCCGATGCTGGTTTCCGCCGTTGCGGCGATCGAGGATTGGGCGGACGAGAATGCAAGCGACGAAGCGGCACCGCGCGCGATCGGCCTGACCCGATCGCAGTATCGCGATGTCTCGCTGCAGTGCGGCGCTCGCCCCTACACCTTGTGGATGGTGCAACGAGCACACGATGCCTATCGCGCGCTGTCCGACGGCGATCGGGTGCGAGTCGACGCAACGATCGAAGGAACCGGCTGGGAGCCCATCCTCGCGCTCACTCCAAGACATCGTCTGATCAAGCGCGGAAACGATCTCGTGTGGGATCGCGAAGAAGACGCCCGATGACCGGTCCGATGGATGGAGTCAAAGTCGTCGAGATGGGCGTTTGGATCGCGGGACCGGCCGCCAGCTTGATTCTCGCCGATTGGGGGGCCGACGTCGTGAAGATCGAACCTCCCGGTATCGGCGATCCGGCGCGCACATTTGCCCGAATGATCGGCGGCGATCTCCCCTTCAACCCTCCGTTCGAGATGGACAACCGCGGCAAGCGCAGCATCGTGATCGACTGGACGACCGACGAAGGCCGCGCGCTCGCGATCGAACTGATCGACGAGGCGGACGTATTCGTCTCGAATATCCGTCAAGCGGCACTGGAACGCTTCGGTTTCGATCCTGAATCGCTTGCAAAGCGAAATCCGCGGCTCGTCTACGGCGCGATCACAGGCTACGGATTCGACGGCCCGGACAAGGACCGCGCCGCGTATGACATCTCTGCGTTCTGGGCGCGATCCGGTATCGCCCACATGCTCAGCCAACCCGGCGGCCAACCCCCATTCCAGCGCGGTGGCATGGGCGACCACGGTGCCGGCATGGTGGCCGCCGGTGCGATCTCGGCTGCGCTGTTTGCGCGCGAAAAAACAGGAAAGGGCCAGCTGGTCTCGACCTCGCTGCTTCGTCAGGGAATCTACACACTGAGCTTCGACATGGCGCTGACGTTGCGATTCGGCGTCCCGATGGAGCCGGCAGAGCGGACCACGATGGCCAACCCCACCATCAACGCCTACCAGGACAGCGATGGACGTTGGTTCTGGATCGTTGGCCTCGAAGCCGAGCGGCACTGGCCGCCGCTTGCGCGCTGTGTCGGTCATCCCGAGTGGATCGACGACGAGCGCTTCGCCACCCGTGATGCGCGCGCCGAGAATGCCAAGACCTTGATTTCGCTGCTCGACGAGATTTTCGCCAACAAGAATCGTGATCAGTGGGCGGAGGTCTTCTCCACCGAGTCCGACATGTGGTGGGCTCCGGTGCAGAGCCTCGACGAAGTCGTCTGCGACCCGCAGACCCATGCTGCCGGCAGTTTCGTAGAGGTTCCCGACGGAGCCGGGACCACATTGCTGCCTGCCACGCCGGCCGACTTCGGCGGAAAGCCGTGCAAGCCGCGCTGGATGGCCCCAGAACCGGGTCAACACACGAATGAAATTCTGGGCGAGTTGGGCCGGGAACCTGCCGCGATCGAAAACCTTCGCTCGCGCGGCATTGTTGGATAGAGGCCGGCAGCCTCAGCTGAAAATCCCGACCCGGGAAAATGGGTCGATCGACGGCGCGAAGAGATCCGAGGAAAGCACCCGACTATTGGGGAGCGAGGTAGTTCACCAGCAGATCGGTGATCTCGTCGGCCAATTTCGAATCGTTCATCCACTCGGGATGGTGAAGCACGGCTCCGTGCGTCAGAGATTCCATCGTCTGGGCAACGATGAACGCCGCTTTGTCGAGATCGCGGTCGCCCAGTTCATCGCGATACAGCTCGAGAATGAATCGAAGAGTGCGTTGATGGAAACGCTCGAACGCGCGGATCGCGTCCATCCCCAGCACGCTGGGAGCGATCAACGTCAGCACCTCGTGGAGAGCCGGGTCCTGTGCGTGGACATCGAGCTGCCAGCGGACCGCGATGCCAATGCGTTTTCGCAGCGACAGCATTGCGTCGCCCCGCAACTCGACCGGGCGCAGGGCTTCTGCTTGCTGGAGGTGTTGAACGAGCAGCGCGCGCGCCAAGGAGTGCTTGTTGGGGAAGTACTGATAGAGAGAGCCCACGCTCACGCCGGCAACCGCTGCAATCCGATTGGTGCTGGCCCCGTCGAGCCCGTCTTCTACAAAAACACGAGCGGCAGCCGTCAGGATCGCCTGCACGAGCGCCCGAGAGCGTGACTGGCTCGGCTCTTTTCGCTGCCAGGTCAAGGGGTTGGCAGACATCGAGGCACCTCCGAGGAACGCGAGTCGCAAATGCGAGCATTAGCTCGCATTCTTTCCAAATGCGAATTCTCATCGTGGGTGCGGGACCGGCAGGCGCAGCGCTTTCATTTCTACTGGCTCGAAACGGGCTCGACGTGGTCCTCATCGAGCGAGAGCGCGACGCAGCGCGTGTGTTTCGCGGCGAGGCGCTCAACCCAACCGGCCTCGATGCCTTATACGCGATGGGATTACACGATGAGGTATTGGCACTACCGACGGCGGTGATCGAATACTGGCTGATTCATCTGAACCGGATCCCGATCACTCGCATCACCGAGCCGAAAGAAGAGCTCGGCGATCGCTCCTTCCGCGCGGTATCGCAACCCGCGCTGCTCGAAATGCTGATCGAACAGAGCGAACGACATGCGGGTTTCACGTTTCGTCCGGGCCTCACGGTGCGCGGCCTGCTGACTGACAGCGCCGGGCATGTCCGCGGAGTGCGTTGCCACGGTGCCGATGGCGAATGTGAATTCGAGGGAGACCTCGTGATCGGCGCCGACGGACGCGGTTCGATGGTGCGCAACCGTGCAGGCATCGAACTGACGTTGCTTCCGGAGAGCTACGACATTCTCTCGCTCAAGACCGAAATTCCCAAAGAGATGGAGGGACACACACCAATCCACATCTACGCCGAGGGCCCCAATGCCGCCTTCACCTACGTGTCGTGGGACGGTCGCTGGCAGATCG
>JAJDAM010000664.1 GCA_029261905.1 Deltaproteobacteria bacterium | reverse complement strand
CCTCGACTACAGCAGAGTCGACCAACACGACTCTGGCCAGCATCGGAAGCACCGAGACTTCCAGAATGGCCCGGTCGGCGTGCGCGAAACCATCAACGCCTCCGAGTGTCGGAGACTCGAGAATGATCGTCGGCGGGAGATAGCGAATTTCGAGATTCGCATAGCGCAGCTCACTTCCCAGCGCGGCACCGAGCGACTCGCGAAATGCATCGTCACCAACCAGGTAGGGAAACCCGACGCCCAGCAGGAACGCGAGAGCCGCCGCCACGAACAACGTGATCGTGAGGATCCATGCGCCCAGCGAACGCGCTGAGGCGCGCATCGATTATTGATCGAGTACGCGCGCGAGCGCTTCGCGGACGGAAGCGGGGTTCGCCTTGCCCTGGGTCTTCTTCATGACCTGCCCCATCAGGAAATTGATGACCTTCTCGTCTCCCTGGTGATATTTTTCGACATTCTCCGGGTTCTCCGCGATGACGTCGGCAACCGCCTGGTCGATGACACCGGTGTCCGAAACCGCCTCGAGGCCACGCTCGCGTACCAATGCAACCGGGTCTCCGCCCAGCCGCACGAGCTCCGGCAACAGCGCGCTGGCGCTCTTTGCCGTGGTCTTTCCATCGTCGACCAGCCGAATCAGGTTGGCCAGCTGCTCGGGAGTGAGCGCGATCGCATCGATCTCGAGATCGCACTCTTTTGTCGCCTGCATGACGTCGCGCAACACCCAGTTCGCGACGGACTTCGGCTGCCCGTGCGCGACAGCGGTGGCTTCGAAGAAATCGGATAGCGCGCGGGTCTGCGTGAGTTGGGTGGCGGCATACTCGGACAAGCCGTGTTCGCTCTGGAATCGTTCGCACTTCTGCTCCGCCAGTTCGGGGATCTGTCGGCGAATCCGTTCGATCTCCTGCGCGGAAACCACCAGCGGGATCAGGTCGGGATCGGGGAAGTAGCGGTAGTCGTCCGAATCCTCCTTCAGTCTCATGACGAACGTCTCGCGCCGCTCAGGGTCGTAGCGGAGCGTCGCCTGCAATATCTCGCCCCCCTCGTCCAGTATGGCCGTCTGGCGTTTGACCTCGGCTTCGATGGCCTCCTCGATGAACCGAAACGAGTTCAGGTTCTTCAACTCGGTACGCGTGCCGTATTCCTGCTCGCCGCGAATGCGCAGCGAGATATTCACATCGCAGCGGAGTTGCCCGAGTTCCATGTCTGCATGCGATACTTCTGTGTAACGCAACAACGAACGCAGCGTTCGCAGATAGGCGCTCACCTCGGCCGCAGAACGAAGGTCGGGTTCCGAAACGATCTCCACCAGCGGGACGCCACAACGGTTCAGGTCGACCAACGTCGCATCAGACCCGGCGATTCCCTCGTCGTGGATCGATTTGCCGGCATCCTCCTCCATGTGAATGCGGGTGAGTCGGATGCGCTTGTTCGTCGGTTCGACGTCTCCCTTCTCGCTGACACTCTCACCGGAATCGGCACCGTCGATGACGATCTCGATCCAGCCCTTCGTCGCCAGGGGCTCCTCGAATTGCGAGATCTGATAGCCCTTCGGAAGGTCGGGGTAGAAGTAGTTCTTGCGTGCGAAGATCGAACGCTCGTGAACCGTGCAATGTGTCGCCAGGCAAGCCCGGATCGCGAGTTCCACCGCATGCCGGTTGAGCACGGGGAGCACGCCGGGAAGAGCGAGACAGACGGGGTGAACGCTGTGATTGGGCTCTTCGCCGTACAACACCGGCGCCGGGCTGAACAACTTCGAGGCCGTCCGCAAATGGACATGCGTCTCGAGGCCGATCACGACCTCGTACTTCGAATCCGGACTTTGGGATGCGTGGTCAGCCATGATCTACTCGGACGATCCGGCATGATGGAGATGATGATCGGTGGCTCGTTGGTACGCGTCGGCGACCCGCAACGGAGTCGTCTCATCGAGTGGCTTGCCCAGCAACTGCAGCCCGACCGGGAGACCCCCGACGCGACCGCAGGGGATCGACACACCGGGAATCCCAGCCAAATTGGCAGAGGCCGTGTAGATATCCGACAAGTACATGGTGAGCGGATCGTCGGTCTTGTCGCCGAATGCGAACGCGACTTCCGGAGATGTGGGCGTGACCAGCGCGTCGCAGGTTTCGAAGGCCCTTTCGAAGTCGCTGCGCACGAGCGTCCGGACCTGCTGGGCTTTGCGATAGTACGCGTCGTAGTAGCCCGCGCTGAGCACATACGTACCCAAAACGATTCGACGCTGGACTTCCGTGCCGAAGCCTTCGGATCGGGTCTTGCGGTACATCTGCGTCAAGCCGTTCGCGTCGCGGCTGCGGTGTCCGTAGCGGACGCCGTCGAAGCGGGCGAGATTGCTCGAAGCTTCGGCGTTGGCGATCAGGTAGTAGGTCGCGATCGCGTAGCGCGTGTGCGGCAGACTCACCTCCACCGTCTTTGCCCCGGCCTTCTCGAATTGGCCGATCGCCGCGCGAACGGATTCGAGGACATCGGAATCGACGCCCTCGGCTTCGAAGTACTCGGTCGGGATTCCGAGTGTCACACCATTGAGATCGCCGTGAAATGATTCGGCGTAGTGCGGCACCGGCGCCGGAATCGACGTCGAATCTCGATGATCGTGACCTGCGATCACCTCGATGACTTCCGCACAATCGCGCGCAGTGCGAGCGAAAGCGCCGATCTGGTCCAATGACGAGGCAAACGCCACCAACCCCCAACGTGATACACGACCGTAGGTAGGCTTCATCCCCACCACCCCGCAAAACGCCGCGGGCTGGCGGATCGACCCCCCGGTATCGCTGCCGAGCGCCGCTGGAACGATTCCGGCTGCAACCGCGGCCGCCGATCCTCCGGACGATCCACCCGGCGTTCGGGTCAAGTCCCAGGGGTTCCGCGTCGGCCCGAAATGGGAGTGCTCCGTCGATGAACCCATCGCGAACTCGTCCATGTTCGTTCGGCCGATGATGATTGCACCGGCACGCTCGAGCCTTTCGACCGCGGTCGCGGTGTACGGCGACACGAATCCCTCCAGGATTCGCGAGGCGCAGGTCGTTGGCTCGCCGGCTTGGACCATGTTGTCTTTGATCGCGACCGGGATGCCATCGAGCGGAGAAAGAACCTCGCCGCTGGCCCGGCGTGCGTCCGCCCGTTTCGCGTCGTCGATCGCTCCCGCGGCCCGGAGCCCGATGAACGCGTGGATCGAATCCTGGCTGGCTTCGGCTCGCTCGATGCAGTCGGTCACGATTTCGACCACCGAGGACTTGCCCGAATCGAGCGCTGTTCGCAGCTCGTCTATCGTCGCGAATGCCGTCGACATCTACAGAGACTCGGAGTCGATCACCTTCGGAACCACGAACGCGCTGCCCGCCGACTCAGGCGCATTGCGGATCGCGAGTTCCGGATCGATCGGCGGCTCTGGCAGATCATCTCTCATCGGTGTCGAAAGAGGAATCGGATGTGAGGTAGGGACGATTCCCTCGGTATTGAGTTCGTTGAGCGTCTCGACGTATCCCAGAAACGAATCGAGCTCGATCGAAAGCCGATCTGCCTCCTCGTCAGACAGCGATAGCCGGGCGAGTTCGGCGACGCGATCGATCTGCGACCGGTTGATGTGCGACATCGAGTCAGCCTAGGAGTGTGCGTGCTGGAGCGCCAGCTCCCTGGGGGCTCCTCGTGCCAACGGCCTCTGACGGACGCTGTGGGTTGCGAGAGGGGCATCTAACGAGCCCGCACCTGTCAAGCGTGATAGCCTCGCTCGCACCTATGACTGAGCCTACAGAGCTTCACGAAGTATTCGCCGATCTCCCCGAAGGACTCCAGAACGGCATCCGCGATCTGGGCTGGGCGACCCCCACGCCCGTACAATCCAAATCCCTGCCGCCGATGGAGGAGGGCCGGGACATGATCGTCCAGGCGCACACCGGCAGCGGGAAGACCGGCGCGTTCGGCATCCCGATCGTACGGGCGCTCGACCCTTTGAAACCGGTCACCCAGGCGCTGGTGATGTTGCCGACGAGGGAACTGGCCAACCAGGTAGCGGGCGAGATCGCCGCACTCGGCAAGCACCTCGGTGTCCGCTGCCTACCGATCTATGGAGGCGTCGGATATACGCAGCAACTCGAAGGCATCGAAGCGGGCGCTCACGTCGTCGTCGGCACACCGGGTCGGATACTCGACCACTTGGGATCCGGGAACCTCAACTTCGACAACGTTCGCACGCTGGTTCTCGATGAAGCGGACGAGCTGTTGTCGCTCGGGTTCTGGCCGGACATGCGTGAGATCGAGAAGTACCTGCCGAAAGAACGCCAGTCCTGCCTGTTTTCGGCGACCATCCCGGAACGGGTTCGTTCGCTGTCTCGGGTCTTTCTCAATGATCCCGTGTTCGTTTCGCCGGCGGAGGGACAACTCGCCCCCCAGCAGATCGAGCACTATTTCATGGTCACGACCGCCCAGGAGAAAGAGGCGAATCTGGCGCGAATCCTGGAGGACGAAGATCCCGAGAGCGCCATCATCTTCTGCAACACCAAAGACGATGTTCGTTTCGTGACCGCGTATCTGCAGCGACTCGGCCTCGATGCCGACCAGATTTCTGGCGACCTGTCGCAAGCCGCGCGCGAGCAAGCGATGGCGCGTATCAAGGGCGGCAATCTGCGCTACCTGGTCGCGACCGATGTTGCGGCGCGTGGGATCGACATCAGCGATTTGAGCCACGTCATCAGCTATTCGGCGCCCCAATCTCCGGAAATCTACGTGCACCGAACCGGTCGCACCGGGCGGGCTGGAAAGGCGGGCATCGCGATCTCGTTGGTGTCCGGGCTCGACATCGGGAACTTCCGCTACCTGCAGAATGTGAACAAGATCGAGATCAAAGAACGCAAACTTCCGACGGAAAAAGACACTCTGGCTCGCCTGCGCGCGCGACTCTCGGTCAAGGTCGAACAGGAGATCCGAGCGCTGCCCGAACGCGATCGCGGCGCGAAAATCGACCGGTTCATCCCGATGGTCGAAGATCTCGTCGCAAACAAGGACGGAAAGCGCGAGTTGGCAGCCCTGTGCGCGTTCTATCTAAAGGAACACAAACCGGAAACCACTGTGACCGAAACCCGGGCCGCCGCGACCCCCGACTCGACCTCCGACTCAGGCTCCGACTCAGGCTCCGACTCAGCCGACGACGAACGCTACAACACCGCCCCGGAGCGAGGACCGAAATCCAAAGGATCCCGCCCCGGACGCAGCGGTTCGCGCAACCGGAAGGGTCCCCGCGGCCGCAAACGCTGAGTCACTCGAAGACGAGTCCGAATTGCGTCGGGACTAGCCTTCGACCCCGAGCCAACGGTCACGTCCATCGGCGCCAGAAGCCTTCAGCAATCCCAAGCGTCGACCACTGGGATCGAGCGTGATCAAAGACGTGCCCAGAAATCGTCCGAGGTCAGCCGCCACCAGCGGCGAGGCCTGCCACAGTGCCTTGGCGATCTCGTCCTCGCGCTCGTGCCCGCCCGTCTGGACCAGCAGTCCATCCGCCGGGCGGAAGACGCGTCGCTGAGAACCTTCAGCGTGGACGCCAGCGATCTCTCCCGACGTGTCCGCCAGCAGAATCGTCGCGCCACCAGCTCCAGGTCGCGCCATGCACCAATCGACCGCCGCATCGATACTCTCGAACCGCGAAAGGCAGTCGTGCGCCAGCAGCGTGACCGGAGCCGCACACCCTCCCGAATTCGAGCGACTCGGCTGTGGAATCGTCGCGACAGCGAGCCCGCCTTCGTTGATGCCGGCAAGTGGTGCCGTCGCCCACGGTCGAATCACCTCGACCGAAGCAAATCCACCGTCCGGGCGACAGCGCCGGACGATCGAACCTTCGGGATAGGTGCGGGAGAGGATCGCTTGTCCGTCGGTCAGCTCGCTCGCCGCAGCGAATGCGAGGCTTCCCTTGGCTGCCACGAGCCGAGATTCACGCGTGATCTTGTCGACCAGCCACGCGCCCGGAACACCTGCACCCCGGCTCATCCCCTCGATCGCTTCCGATTGCTGCGGAAAATAGCGGCGCAGGTCTCGAGCCACATACCAGCTGGTCTCGGAGTGGCGTCCCAACCTCCAGCGCAGGCGCTCGAGTGTCGAGTGCGCGCAATAGCTGGCCGATAGCGTCGAGCGAACCCAACGCCCCTGATCGAGCCCGAGATCACGAGGCGCACCTTCGCAAGTCAGTACGTCAGTCATCGAATCTCCTGGCCTCTTTTGCTGTTGTACTGAGAGTGTTGTGAGAAGTGCTGTGAGGGATGTTCGGGCCGTTGTCGGCCGGTACGACACGCAGTTCCTTTGCGCCGCCCGCGACTTTGCCGAACGAATCGCTGGTGATCGTCAATACTTCGTTCAATGAGCCGGTCCGGTAACCCTCCAGGTCGAGCGATACCCAGCGGAACCCCAGCGGCTTGATCGCATCGACGATGGCCTGCGCCTGACGTGGATCGAGTGCCCGCGCCAGTTCGTCCGGCGCAATCTCGACGCGTGCCATCGGGCCGTGATGTCGCAGTCGAACTTGTCGGTAGCCGAGCTCGCGGAGCCGCTCCTCTCCCTGTTCGACCTGGCGCAGACGCTCCGGTGTCACGGTGGTGCCGTACGGGAGCCGCGAAGAGAGACAAGCCGAAGCGGGAAGATCCGCCGTCGGCAGCCCCGCACGGCGAGATAGTTCGCGGATCTCGCTCTTGTTCAGGCCCGCTGTCAGAAACGGCGAGAGCACGGCGTGCTCGTCCGCGGCGCGGTGGCCCGGGCGGAAGTCTCCCGTATCATCCGTGTTCACTCCGTAAGCCACCGCGTCGAAGTGGAGTTCCTCGCGAAGGGCGCCGAGCACATCGAACAGTTCGGTCTTGCAGTGGTAACAGCGATCGGGTGCGTTCGCGCGATATTCCGCGTTGTCGAGTTCGTGCGTCGAGACCGTGCGGTGCGCGATCTGGAAATCAGCGCTGACCTTCTCGGCCATCACGCGATGGGACTCCGGATAGGAAGCGGACAATGCGGTAACGGCAAGCGCATCCTCACCCAACCATCGCGAAGCCGCGTAGGCGAGGTAGCTCGAATCCACGCCCCCCGAAAAAGCGATCAGGACACGCCCGGCGGAACGGAGTTCGGCTTCGAGAGCCGCCTGCTTGGAATCGAGATCGGAGGGGTTTTCCACGTCCGCAGGGTACGAAGCGGCGGTTCCAGGGTCAAGCGACCGGGATTCGACGAGCTCCCTGTTCGCGAGCCATGCAGTGCGGCTATCCTCGGGATGGGGTGGAACCAAGCTGGGCGTCGTCGAGCGCCTGCTGCCGTCTGACGACGGGAGAGGGAGCTGGCAACGCGGGGCAGTCTCCGCAGAGCGGAGCTGGGTTGAGGGGTTTATGGGCAAGTTGCGTGTAGGGCTGCTCTTCGGAGGTCGCTCCGTCGAGCACGAAGTATCGCTGTCGTCTGCGAGATCGATCCTGGATGCGCTCGATCCGACTCGATACGACGTGGTTCGAATCGCAGTGAGCCCCGATGGACGCTGGCATCTGGGCACAGATGCACTCTCTCTGGCGGCCACCGTCGACGGCGCCGAGGTCAATCTCCCCGCGGTCCCGGGGGATCACACGATCGTGTCGGCAAGTGACGTCGTCGGCACCGACTCGATCCATCTCGACGTGATGTTTCCGATCATCCACGGCCGAGGTGGCGAAGACGGGTCGCTACAAGGCCTACTCGAAATGGCCGATGTGGCGTATGTCGGGTCGGGCGTACTGGGTTCGGCTCTGCAGATGGACAAGGAGGTATCGAAACGGCTGCTCCAGGCTGCCGGATTGCCGGTCACTCCATGGGTCTGCATCCGCACCGATCAGCTGCGAGCGCAGCCCGAGGCCGTCGCCTCACGAATCCTCGCCGAAATCGGTCTGCCACTATTCGTGAAGCCAGCCAACCAGGGGTCTTCGATCGGCATCTCGCGTGTGGGGAAGGCAGCGGAACTGCTTCCAGCGCTGCACCACGCGGCCAGGTTCGACACCAAGCTGCTCGCCGAGCGTGGCGTGGACGCGCGAGAAATCGAAGTCGCGCTACTCGGTAACGAGCCAATCGAAGCGTCCGTTCCGGGAGAGATCCGCACGCGGCACGACTTCTACGACTACGAGGCGAAGTATCACGACGACGACACGGAACTACTGATCCCGGCCCCACTCGACGCGGACCAGACGGCCGAGGTCAGGCGCCTGGCCATCGAGGCAACACGAACCCTCGAGGGTTCCGGCCTGGCTCGAGTCGACTTCCTGCTCGACCGAGAGTCCGACCAGTTCTACATCAATGAGGTCAACAGCCTGCCTGGGTTCACGGATGGCTCCATGTACCCGAAGCTCTGGGAGGCGACCGGTTTGAGCTACGCCGCGTTGCTCGATCGCCTGATCGAGTTGGCGATTGCGCGCCACCAGACCAAGGCGTCGCTGGAGACCCACTACGAAAGGACCTAGCGGCCGGGCCACCGGCAGGGATGCGAGCGACCAAAACAGCCCGGCTACTGG
>JAJDAM010000663.1 GCA_029261905.1 Deltaproteobacteria bacterium | reverse complement strand
CTCGAACAACGTTTGGCTGAACAGCTCCCCTTCCCGCAATAAACAGCCGCAAAAAACAGCCCGCCATCTCGAGCCGGGGCAGTATACCCAGGCGATGACCTCACTCAAACAGGTTCCACCGCTGTTTCGGGCAGTTACACGGTTGTACTGCCCCTATCGGCGGACCGTCCCGATTGCTTGTGGGCCAGGCACTCTTGCCTGACTCGCTGGGTTATCGGGTGGGACACCGGGGCCAAATAGTGCGTTCGGCACAAAAGTGCCTATCCGCGTTGACATTCGGGTTCCAGGGCCCAGCTTTGGGCCCGAATCGAGTTCCCCGGCGTTTTCGGGGAGTAAATCAAAAATCTTGGGGAGCATCGGCGACTCGCTGGCGGGTTGGGAAGATCCAGCCAGATCCAGTCAGAGTCGACTGTTGTGAGTCCACTGTTGAAAGGTGAGTTCGGAAATGGCGGATACGGGCAAGGTCATCGGAATCGATCTGGGGACGACAAACTCAGCCGTCGCGGTCATGGAGGGCGGTCAGCCCACACTGATCACGAACGATGAGGGCGGGCGCACGACGCCGTCTGTCGTGGCATTCGGAGAAGATGGCGAGCGGCTCGTCGGGGCCATCGCGCGGCGCCAGTCGGTTACGAATCCGACCGGAACGATCTACTCGATCAAGCGCTTCATCGGTCGCCGTCTCGAGGAAGTTCCCGAAGAGATCTCTCTGGTCCCGTATGAGGTCGTCGAGGGAAAGGATGGGAGCGCTGGCGTCAAGGTCGGCGACACCATTTATTCGCCTCCCGAAATCTCTGCAATGGTGCTGCAGAAGCTCAAGGCCGCGGCGGAAGCCCACATCGGTGGTGAAGTGAGTGCAGCGGTGATCACGGTCCCCGCGTACTTCAACGACGCCCAGCGCCAGGCCACCAAAGATGCCGGCGCGATTGCAGGGCTCGATGTCAAGCGGATCATCAACGAACCCACAGCAGCGGCTCTCGCCTACGGGCTCGACAAAGAACAAGACCAGAAGATCGCGGTCTACGACTTCGGCGGAGGGACCTTCGACATTTCGATTCTCGAAGTCGGCGACAACGTAGTCGAGGTCAAGTCCACCAGCGGCGACACCCATCTCGGTGGCGACAACTTGGACCAACGCGTGATCGATTATCTGATCGCGGAGTTCAAGAAGGACCAGGGCCTCGATCTCTCGAAGGACGCGATGGCGCTGCAACGGCTGCGCGAAGGTGCCGAGAAGGCGAAGATCGAGCTGTCGACCGCTCCGAGTACCGACATCAATCTGCCCTACATCACCGCTGACAATACCGGCCCCAAGCATCTGACGATGAAGCTGACCCGGGCGAAGTTCGAGCAGTTGATCGAGGATCTGGTGGAGCGAACGCTCGGGCCGTGCCGGCAAGCGATTGCAGACTCGGGCTTCGCGACCAATGAGATCCACGAGGTCGTGCTCGTTGGAGGCTCGACCCGGATTCCGTTGGTTCAGCAGAAGGTCAAGGAGCTGTTTGGCCGCGAGCCCAATCGAACCGTGAACCCTGACGAAGTCGTCGCGCTCGGGGCGGCGATCCAAGGCGGCGTGCTCGCGGGCGACGTGAAAGACGTACTGCTGCTCGATGTGACGCCGCTGTCGCTCGGAATCGAGACGCTCGGGTCGGTGACCACCAAGCTGATTGAAAAGAACACCACCATCCCGACCCGGAGGTCGCAGGTTTTTTCGACCGCATCGGACAACCAGCCGCAAGTCGAGATTCATGTGCTCCAAGGCGAGCGCGAAATGACGGCCGGCAATCGAAGCCTGGGGCGATTCATCCTGGACGGGATTCCACCGTCCCCGCGTGGGGTTCCGCAGGTCGAGGTGACTTTCGACATCGACGCGAACGGCATCCTGTCGGTTTCAGCCAAGGATCTCGCGACGACCAAGGAGCAATCGATCCGGATCGAAGGCAGCGGAGGCTTGGCGAAGGACGAGATCGAGCGAATGGTCACCGAGGCCGAAGCGCACAAGGGCGAGGATGCAGTGCAGCGTGAGAAGGTCGAAAAACGCAACAACCTCGACTCGATCATCTACCAGGGTGAGAAACTCCTTTCAGAAAATGCCGAGAAGCTCAGCGAAGCCGACATGGCGCCTGTGAAGACCGCCATCGAAGAAGCCAAGAAGGATCTCGAGACCGACGATCTGGCCAGGCTCGATGCGAGTCACCAAAAGGTCGAGCAGGAGCTGCACAAGCTGGCCGAGCTTCTCTACAAGTCGGAGGCACCGCCCGAAGGTGACGCCGGTGCGCCCGGCCAGGGATCGGCGGAAGACTCCGCCGCGGCTGAAAGCGACGACGACATCGTCGACGCCGAATACACGGAGGAGAAGGGAGACAGTTGAGCTCCTGCCCGTGAGCGACAGCAAACAAGACCCGCTCGCGGAGTTGTTCGGTGAATTTTCTGAACGGCTCCGCGGGGATCGCTGGCAGCCGGACGTCGATGTTTTCGAGACCGACGCGAATATCGTCGTTCGCGCGGAGATCGCGGGCGTCCGGAACCAGGATCTGAGCGTCTCGGTAGACGCGCAGGTTCTTCGGATCCACGGCGTACGCCCGGCTCACGAGGGGCCGGATGTCCGGCGCCTGCACCAGATGGAAATCGCGACGGGCCCGTTCGAGCGACGGATTCGGATTTCGATGGCATTTGACAAGGACCGCGTTTCCGCGCACGTGGGGGACGGATTCCTGACGGTCACGCTGCCCAAACGAAACGTAGGGCCCAAGACAGTTCGGATCAGCCATGATGAGTGACGAAGGGCGAGAAATCCTGCTCGAAGAGGCGCCCGTCGAAGGCGCCGAAGTGCGTGTCGCGAGCGGCGACGTCGACGAGCCCGATCACGTCGAAATCCCGTCCGAACTTCCGATTTTGCCACTGAAGAACACCGTATTGTTTCCGTTTCTCCTTTCGCCGCTGTTGGTGAAGTCAGACAACTCGAAGCAGTTGATCGACGCGGTGCTGCTGAGTCCCGAACGCATGTTGATGTGCGTGGCCGTCAAGAGGCAGGTCGACGGGAGCCCCGGGCCGGACGACGTGCATTCGGTCGGTACCGTGGTTCGAATCGCGAAGATGCTGAAATTCCCGGACGAGTCGTACCGATTGCTCGTCCAGGGCGTCTGTCGCGCGAGCGTCGAGGAGTTCACGGCCAGCGAGCCGTTCTTGCGCGCTCGCATCGGCGAGTTGGAAGAAACCGGCGATGCCGAGTCGGTCGAAACGGCCGCTCTGACCCGAAACATCTCGCAGGAGTTCGGCGCGCTCGTCGCCGAAAGCCAGCGGTTGTCCGACGACCTCCAGATCCTGGCCGGAAGCCTCGACGACCCATCGAAACTGGCGGATCTGGTGGGGTCGAAGCTCGAGTTCGATGTCGCCGGCAAGCAGGAGATTCTCGAGGAATTGGACGTACCCGCGCGGCTTCGCATGGTGCTCGACGGGGTCGTGCGTGAGCGCGACGCGATGAAGGTGGAAAGCGAAATTCGCGAGAAGGTCCAGACCGACATCGGCAAGTCACAGCGCGACTACATGTTGCGTCAACAGCTCGAAGCGATCCGCCAGGAACTCGGAGAATCCGACGGCTCCGATGCCGAGATCGATCGACTGCGCGAGCGAATCGACGCGGCCGGCCTGCCCGAAGAGGCGTTGACCCAGGCCACGCGTGAACTCGACCGCCTCGCGCAGATGCCGACCGCGGCAGCCGAGCACAGTGTGATTCGTACCTACCTCGAGTGGATGGCGGAATTGCCCTGGTCGAAGGTTTCCGAGGACAGTCTCGATGTCGATCAAGCGAGACAAATTCTCGACGAGGATCACTACGGTCTCGACAAGGTCAAGGACCGGATCGTCGAGTACATCGCGGTGCTCAGTCTCAAGCGCGACCTGAAGGGGCCGATCCTGTGTTTCGTCGGCCCGCCGGGCACCGGCAAGACCTCGCTGGGACGCTCGATCGCTCGGGCGCTGGGCCGTCAATTCGGACGGATTTCGTTGGGCGGCGTTCGAGACGAAGCAGAGATCCGTGGGCACCGGCGGACCTACGTGGGAGCGCTGCCTGGGCGGATCGTGCAGAGCCTGCGAAC
>JAJDAM010000662.1 GCA_029261905.1 Deltaproteobacteria bacterium | reverse complement strand
GATTTCATCGAGTCGCTTCTCGCTCGGCTTCGTCTGCCCGGGTTGAAGCACCATCACTCGCACGTCGGCCGCCGACCGGATCGCAGTGATCCGGGGCCCCAATGCGTCTTTCATGGGTCCCATGAGCTTGGGGATCCTGTTTTCATCGAATCCCATCAGCCGGACCGCAAGCAGGTCGATGGCCAGCGGGTCGGTTGCCGCCAGGACAGCACCGAGGGGTACCTCACGTGTCGCGAGGGGCCCTTCGCCCTCGCCCGCAAGGATGCCGTCCAGAATCGTCAGCGTACGTCGGACAGGTTCGCTCGCGTCGAGGTGCAGGCCGTCCCGGTCGCTGTAGGAGACGCAACGGTTCAGATCGCAACACATTCGCCAAGCCGTGTCGTTGCCGTACCAGTTTCCGCTTCGGACGAATCGCTTGCCCCGCGCCCGATTCTCCAGGCGCCGGCCCAGTCCGACGACCGAGGTGCCGATCCCCCGGGCCAGCAGGGGCCGTACGAGTTCGAACGCGTGGCTACGCAACCGGTCGACCAGACGTTGCTGCGGGTACTCGTCACCTCCCTGTTCCGGGCAACCTACCGAGTGGTGGGGCAGCCAGTTCTTGTCACCGTTGATTCCGACCAGATTCTTCAGAGCAAGCGTGACGCCGGTTTTCTTGTGGGTCTTCAGTTTGGGAAGATTGATGATCAAATCCGAGGACAGCACGGTCTCGGAAAGCAAGTAGGCGTTCCGGCCATGCAGATGTTGCTCGGTCGTCGGCCCCGGATCGTAATCCGCTCCGCGGAAGCGCCGGGGGTCGAGGGCCGAGCCCTGGAAGAAGCTCTGAGCACCCAGGTCGACGGCTCGGTAGCCCTTGGGATCGCCCTGGAGTTCCTCTCGTGAGATGATCACGCCGGCCCGAAAGTGCACGGCTTCCCTGCGCAGGTCGATCACCTCGAGCTCTCGTCCCCGTGCTGCGAAATCCGCAACGATCGCATCGAGCCCGATGATCTGTTTGATCTCGTTCCAATCGCAATCCTGCTGAGGTGCTTCGGCGACCACGACCGAACCTTCGGGGCCAACGGCAAGGAATGCATAATCCGCCGCCGCCCGAAGAATGGAGCCATGGGTGATGACGCAGGCAATCCCCTCTTCCGGCTCCGAGTTCCAATGGCGAATGAGATTGGGCTTCAGCACGACGCGAGCGCCCGGTTTCACGAGGCTACCGAGGGGATTCCAATCGACTGTCCCGAATCGGTCCGAGTCGAGCCCGAGGGCGTGGAGCGAGCTGCGCACTGCCTCGTGACCTGCGCAGGCTGGAAGCCCTGCCGGGCTCTCGCCGAGGAGCCCGATCAGCTCAGGAGGTACGGGTGAGGGCCGCCACGGAGAGTTGCCGGCTCCGTAACCCTCCGTACCGCATGAGAGTCCGACGCGAATCACGCAGCACTTGCCGTGACCTGGGGGGGTGCTGTCGAATCGAGGAACATCCGGCACCATAGCTCGATGCACATCATCCCGAAAAGCGGATAGGCTGCATCCACTTCGCCCCGCCGATCCATTTCGATCAGATCGCGCACGCCCTGGCCGTCGAAGAGCCCTCGCTTCGCGAGCGCGGCGGGTGAGAGTACGTCATCGATGACAGGGCGAAGGTCGTGCCGAAGCCAATGGCGAAGAGGGGCTCCGAAGCCCGCCTTGGGCCGGTAGATGACCTCTTTGGGGAGGTAGTCTGCCATTGCTTTTCGCAGGACCCACTTTCCTACGCTGCCCCGCTGTTTGATGTCGTCGGGCAGACTCGCGGCCAATGCGATCAGGTCCGGATCCAGCAGGGGAACGCGAACCTCGACACCCGTTGCCATCGCAATCTTGTCCGTGTAGTTCAGGTTGTGGTCTGTCAAGAAATATTTGCCATCGAGGAAGAGCATTCGGCTCAACTCGGAAGTTTCTTCGGGAAGCTTGCCGAGCGCGCTGACGAGTGAGTTCGGTTGGTCTCCAGCGAACAGGCTCCAGGCCAGGCGACTGCTGAACGTGGATTCGAGATGCTCCGGGTCGATCCAATAGAAATAGCTGGCGATTCGTTCGTCGCCTTCTCGATCTGCGAAACGGAAGGCTTTGGCGACGCGCCGACGGAGTTCCGTGGTGGGTTGAATCTGGTTCGAGAGATTGCGGAGTTGGTTTCGAACCGGATGCCCCATCCATCTCCAGTAGCGTTCCTGACGGAGCGCGTAGTGCCTGCGGTACCCGGTGAAGATGTCGTCGCCGCCGGTCCCCGAGAGAAGGACCTTGATTCCATGTTCTCGGGCAAGGCGACAGATGAAGAGGGTGTTGATCGGAGCGGGGTCGGCCTGGGGTTCGTCGAGGTGGTAGATCATGGTTTCGAGTTCGTTGACCATTTCCGGTCCGACGTTGATCGTATGGAGATCGACCCCGAGTTCTTTTGCGACCCGGCGGGCGTAGGGCTGATCGAGGCCCATGCCTTCGAAATGCGCATCATCGGCGGAGAATCCGATCGTGAAGCATTGCAGTGGAAGATCGGGCTCCGCTTCTCGTGCCAAGGCGACGACAGCGCTCGAATCGAGGCCGCCGGAAAGAAAGGAGCCGATCGGAACGTCGGACACGAGTTGGTCCCTCACGGATTTCCGCAGCTGGCTGCGAACAGCAGCCACGGCGTCTTCGTCGGAGATCTCGATCTGCTCTCCGTCGTATGGCAGCTCGTAGTATTGCCATGTCCGTTCGATCCGTCCGTCACGGATGATCATTGCGTGGCCGGGCTTCAACTTGTTCACACTCTTCAGCATGGTGCGCGGCGATGGACACCAGAGATAGAGCAGGTGTTCGGAGACCGCGACCGGGTCGATCGTGCGATCTACGGAAGGCTCGGCGAGCAGGGATTTCAGCTCACTCGCGAACAAAAAGCCCCTTTCCGTCGTCGTGTAGTACAAGGGCTTGACGCCGATCTGATCGCGAGCCACGAAGAGGCGCTTTTCCTCCTTGTCCCAGATAGCGAAGGCGAACATGCCATTCAGGCGCTCGAGCATGCCTACACCGTCTCGGAGGTATAGATTCAACAGAACCTCCGTGTCGGAACCGCTCTCGAACCGGAATCCATCGGCCAGGAGTTCTTCGCGCAGCTCGCGGAAGTTGTAGAGTTCTCCGTTGTAGACGATCACCGCCCTCTGGTCGGCGTCCCACATGGGCTGATGTCCGCGAGCGGACAGATCGATGATCGAGAGCCGTCGATGAGCCAATCCGACACCCGCATCATCGACGAAGAGGGTGCCCGAATCATCGGGCCCGCGATGGGCCATCCGATCGTTCATGCGGCCGAGGAGGTCGCTCTCGAATCGCCCGGAAAAGCCGGCGATGCCGCACATGTCTATCGGTCTCCAGTGGGGGTCATTGAGGCTTCTTCATCCGTTCGGGTCGGCTCGTATGCGAACACTTCATCACCGCAGGGCGGCCTCGCGTGCGCTCGATTTGACGGCCCGGAGCTTGCCGTTTGGCTCGCGAGCAATTGCTCGCACCGTTTCGATCTTCACGCCGATTTCGTGTCCGAGACGGGACCGGACCTCGTCGAGAAGCAGCGCTGCGGATCGATCCGTGTAGTTGGCTCCCGGCACCAGGAGGATTCGAATGGAATCGGATGAGTTCTGAAGGATCTGGGCCTCGATGACATCGGTCTGGGATTTGAAGATGTGATCCAGCCGCCCGACCATGCGGCCGTCGGGGGTGACGACATAATCTTCGACACGGCCATCGATATCGAGAAATACGTCTCCCGGACGGCCACAAGAGCACTCTCCCTTGAGCTTGGAGCCGATGTCGCCGATCCGATAGCGGATGAAGGGCGTGGCGAGGTTGCCGAGCCCGGTGACGAGGAGCGGGCCGCGTACGTATTCGTCTGTTTCTTCCTCCGGCTCGACCTCGACCACACAGAACTCCATGTCGACGTGAAGGTTCTCGACCTCGCAGCTGGTCATGGAGACCGCGAACTCACTGACGCCATAGCGATCCCGAACCGGAGCGCCGAACGCCGCTTCGATGGTCTCGCGTTGATAGGCGAGCAACGACTCCGACGATGTAAAGACTGCCTTGAGCCGACCAGTGGGCAGAGGTCGGCCGGCATCGAGCAGGGCGCGCCCGACCAGGTGGAGGGATGAAGGGTAACCCTGGGCATAGGAGGCGTTCGTGTCGTGGATCGCATCGACGTAGGAGGGCAGGAATTCGGGCTTCATGTGGTAGAGGGAGAAGAGGGTCGCCTTGGTCGAG
>JAJDAM010000661.1 GCA_029261905.1 Deltaproteobacteria bacterium | reverse complement strand
TCCAGAAGGGGCGTTACGTGATGCTCGAATTCCTGGACGAAGGTTCAGTCGTTACGCCGCTCGAGCGCGCGATTCGGCTGGAGGATTCGATCATTCGCTTCTTGACCGTCCAGGTCAACGACGATGTCCCGGACATCGCGGCGCGCGTCGCTACCGCTGCGGAAGAGGAGCGCATTCGAGCGGAGAAGGCCGCGGCTCGCGCGGCGCGCGAAGCCGAAGATGCGGCGCGCCAGGAGGCGGAAGCCGCCGAGGCAGCGAAAGCCGCAGAGTTGCGAGCCGAAGCCGAAACCGCAGCCGCAGCTGAAGCCGAGAAAGCCGAAGAAGCCGATGATTCCGATTCCGCCGCCGCTGACTCGGGTTCGGACGGGGCCGAACCCGCCGAAGAAAGCGAGCCTGAGGTCGCGCCCGAGCAGGCCGCTGAACCTGAAGAAAGCGCCAGCAAGGAGGTCTCGTCATGAGTGCACCGTCAGGTCCGGGAGGCGGCGGGGGGTATCACCGACGCGAACGAGACGATCGAGATCGACCGGAGCCCACGGTCAAGAGCCGGTTGAGAGCCCGCGCCCGCAAGAAGGCGCGCAAGCAGAAGAAGAGTGGCGGCTTCGTCCGCCGAAAAGTCTGCCGGTTCTGCGCCGATCCCACGTTGGAACTCGACTACAAGGATGCGAAGTTGCTCCGCCTCTTCACCACCGAGGTCGGAAAGATGATTCCGCGACGGATTTCGGGGAACTGCGCGAAGCATCAGCGTCCGCTGGCGCTCGCGATCAAGCGCGCACGTCACATCGCGATCCTGCCCTACACGGGCCAGGGGCTCTAATGCGGCAAGTCAAACTGATTCTCACCGAGTCGGTGACCGGCCTCGGCGACGCGGGCGCGATGGTGGCTGTGAAAGTCGGATATGCGCGCAACTTCCTGCTGCCGCAGGGCAAGGCGTTGCTGGCTACCGAGTCCAAGGTCCGAGAGTTCGAGCACAAGCGGCGTGTGGTTGCCGACAAGGCAGCGCGCGAGCTGAAAGATCTACAAGCACTTCGGGACCGGCTGCAATCGCTCAGTCTCGAGGTCACTGCGCGGATCGGCGAGGAAGGCAAGCTGTTCGGTTCCGTCACGACAGCGAATATCGCAGAGCTTCTCGCTGAAAAGGGCTTCAAGATCGATCGGCGAAAGATCCTTCTCGACGAGTCCCTCAAGGAAGCTGGGGACCACACGATCCAGATTCGCCTCGGTTCGGAACTCGTCGCCGACGTCCCGCTGTCGATCGTTGGCGAAGAGGCTTGATCGGCGTCTCGCTCGTTACGTTGGGGCCGTCGCTCCGTCGATAGATCCTGTCGATAGATCCTCCGTTTCGCTGCTGACCCTCCGCGGCGGTTGCTCGAGTGTACTCGTGGGCCTTCGTGTAGAATGAATGCCGGAGGGGGTGCAGTGGCGAACGACGGCGATTTCGGAAAGAAGGGCCGGGCGGGTCGCGGCAATCGGTCGTATTCGGACATGGGCGGTTCGAGCGCCGTAGTCGCTGGGCGCGTGCCTCCCCACGATCTCGAAGCCGAAAAGGCAGTGCTGTCGGCGTTGATGATCGACAACGACGCCATCCACTCGGTGTACACCGAAGTGGTACCGGACGATTTCTACCACCCCGCGCATCGACAGATCTATCAATCGATGATTCTGCTGCAAGATTCGAATCAACCAGTCGATCTGCACACACTGGCCGACTTCCTGAACTCGCAGAAGACGCTCGACGCCGTGGGTGGACCGGTCTTTCTGGCAGAGATCGCAGACTACGAAGCCACCTCGGCCAACGTCGTCCAGCACGCGCGGATCGTTCGTGACAAAGCGGTCAAGCGGAGTTTGATCTCGGTTGCATCGGAAATCGCCGAGGCGAGTTTCGATCAGTCGGACTCCGCCGAGCACCTGCTCGATTTTGCCGAATCGAAGGTCTTCGAGATCTCGCAGCAGAAGGCGAGAACGACCTTCCGAAGCCTTCACGATGAAATGGACGATGCGCTCGACTACGTCGAGATGTTGATTTCGCGTGGTGGAGAACTCACGGGCGTACCTACCGGTTTCGCCGACTTCGACGAGATGACGGGCGGGCTGCAGCCCGGCGAACTGGTCATCGTTGCTGCGCGACCGAGTATGGGAAAGACAGCGTTCGCGCTGAACATCGCGCGCAACGCGGCGATCGACCACGGAAAGAAGGCCGCGATCTTTTCGCTGGAGATGACCAAACGGGCACTTGCGCTTCGCCTGCTCGCGTCCGAGGCGAGCGTGGACTTCTCCGGTTTCCGAAAAGGCTACGGTCGCCCGGACGATCTCGGAAAGTTGACGAAGGCGGGCGGAAAACTCGCGGAAGCAAAAATCTGGATCGACGACAGTGGCATGATCACCATCCTCGAAATCAAGGCGAAGTGTCGACGCCTTGCATCCGAACGTGGCCTCGATCTCGTGATCGTCGACTATCTGCAGTTGGCGCACGGAGACACGCCGTCACAGCGCAAGGATCTCGAGATCGCCGAAATCAGCCACGGCCTCAAAGCGCTGGCGAAGGAACTGGACGTTCCGGTCCTGGCGCTGTCTCAGCTCAACCGGGGTCCAGAGCAGCGCGATCCGGACAAGCGGCGGCCCAATATGGGAGACCTTCGTGAGTCGGGTGCGATCGAGCAGGACGCCGACGTGATCGGATTCATCTATCGCGACGAGGTCTACAACCCGACCGAGGAAAACGCCGGCATTGCGGAGCTGATCATCGCCAAGCAGCGAAACGGCCCCACGGGTACGGTCAAGATGCAGTTCAGCGCGCGCTACGCACAGTTCCACAACCTGATCGAGCAATCACAGGATGCGCAGTCACCCGGCTCGGCCCGTCGCGTGCCTTCGGGCGGTGGCGGGTTCGACGACGACGACGGCGACGACGACATCTTCTAGTGCCTCGTCTGATCAAACCGCACGCATTGGCACCCGGGGCCCGCTTCGGGATCGCCGCGCCCGGTTTTGCGGTCGACCGATCGAAACTCGAAGTCGGCGAAGCCGTCCTTCACCACGCGGGTTTCCAAACGCATCGTCGCGACGACATTTTCGACCGCGACGGATATCTCGCGGGCAGCGACGATCGCCGCGCGAATGAATTGATGGAGCTGATCGTTGATCCCAGCATCGATGCAGTGATCTGCGCGCGTGGTGGCTACGGCTGCGACCGGATCCTGCCCCGGTTGGATCCAGACGCGGTGCGTACCGCTGCCAAGCCTCTGATCGGTTTTTCCGACATCACCGCGTTGTTGCTATGGCAGCGCCGGCGGGCAGGGCTGGTCGGATTTCACGGTCCGATGCTCGAGGAACCCGCGGATCCGCGTGCGTGGGCGCATCTGCTCACGATGTTGACTGGACGGCTGCGGCTTCCTGCCGCCCTGGCCGGGCAGGGGCTGTGCCCCGGCCGCGCAACGGGTCGAATCGTGGGTGGATCACTTACGATTCTGGCGACCAGCATCGGTTCGACGTGGGAAGTCCAGACTCGGGGTGCGATTTTGCTGCTCGAGGATGTGGGCGAGCGACCGTACCGGATCGACCGGATGCTCGGACAGCTGCGCGCCGCCGGGAAGCTCGACCGATTGGCAGGGGTCGGGGTCGGCGCCTTCGAAAGCTGTGTGGATCCGAAGTATCCCGACACACCGGTCAGCGCGGTTCTGGAGGACTATCTCCGTCCCTTGGGAGTACCCGTCGTAGTCGGCCTGTCATTCGGTCACCTCGATTCGAACTACGCATGGCCGATGGGCGCGCGCGCTACCATCGACGCGGAAAAGGGAGAACTGCAGTTGCTGGAGCGGGGGGTCCGACGGACGTGAAGTGGAGTGCCATTCGACGCAAACTCGAGCGGGTCGATCGAGCGATCGACAAAGCGATCGCGAGTGCTGATCTCCCCGGTGCCGTCGTGGGAGCGCGCATGCCGCGTGACGGCGAGATGCTCGAATATTTCAGCGAGCGCGGTCTCGCCATCGTCCGCCCCGAGCGGATTCCGATGTCGCGAACGACGATATTCGATTTGGCATCGCTGACCAAGCCGATTGCCACGACGACAGCGATCATGCTGTTGGTCGACGACGGAGCGATCGGACTCGATGATCCGGTCGCGAAGTATCTTCCGAGTTTTTCGGAACGGAACAAGGACGAGGTGACGGTTCGCCATTTGCTGACCCACTCCTCGGGCCTCAAGCCCTGGCGCGCCTACCACGAGATGCTTCTGGACAAGGAGCGAAAGACCGGCGAAATACTGATTGGGACGCCGGAAGCGCGAGAGCTCATCATCGATCGAACCGTCCGATCGGCTCTCGTTCACGAGCCTGGTGCGGCTGCGGTGTATGGTGACCTCGATTTCATCGTGCTGGGTGCGGTCGTCGAAGCGGTCTCCCATCAGCGGTTGGACGATTTCTGCAGCGAGCGAATCTTCGAGCCACTCGGGATGGATCACACGTTCTTCGTACCCCTGCTTCAGGGAAGTCCGCCGTTACCCGAGCCGACCAAGCGAAAAATCGCCGCCACCGAAAACTGCGCCTGGCGAAATCGGATCCTGTGGGGGGAGGTGCACGACCCGAACGCATCGGTGATGGGCGGAATCGCCGGGCACGCCGGGCTCTTCTCTACGGTCGACGACGTGATGAAATTCGCACAGACGGTGATCGATGTCTGGCACGGTCGCAGCGAAGCTTTGCCCCGCGAAACACTCCGAACCTTTCTGACCCGCCAGAACCTCCAGGAGTCATCCGATTGGGCGCTCGGGTGGGATACTCCGACAGCCGGGGCCTCCTCGTCGGGAACGCACTTCTCGCCGGAATCGGTCGGGCATCTGGGATTCACCGGGACATCGCTGTGGATCGATCTCGCCTCTGAGGCGGTGGTGGTGTTGCTGACCAATCGGGTGCACCTGGTGGCGAAGAAGAGCCATTTCGCGCTCCGGCCCATCGTTCACGACTTGATCCTCGAAGCGTTCGAGGCGGGCTGACCGTGAACGATCCGCCTCGCCACGTCCACTTCGTCGCGATCGGGGGCACCGGGATGGGATCGCTAGCTGGCCTGCTGAAGGCCCGCGGGATCTCCGTTACCGGCTCGGACGCAAACGTGTACCCGCCGATGAGCACTCTGCTCGACGATTGGGGGATCCCGGTCCTGTCCGGGTTTCGCGCCGAGCACATCGACCCGCTGACCGATCTCGTCGTGATCGGTAACGCGGTCCGTGAGGACAACGTCGAGGCGAGGGCGGCGATCGATGGCGGGTACCGCTACCTGTCGTTTCCCGCGGCGCTCTACGAGCTGGCGATCGCGAAGAAGCACTCTGTCGTGATCAGCGGCACGCACGGCAAAACGACGACGACGAGCCTGGTTGGATCGCTGCTCCTCGGCACCGGTTACGACCCGTCGATGTTGGTCGGCGGCCATTCGTACGATATGGCCGGCAGTTTCCGCGAAGGGGAGGGGGACCACTTCGTCGTCGAAGGGGACGAATACGACACCGCCTTCTTCGACAAGACCCCGAAATTCCTGCACTACGGTGCGCGTACGCTGCTGATTTCGTCGGTCGAGTTCGACCATGCGGATATCTACCGCGACATCGATCATGTCAAAGAGACATTTCGGGCACTGGTCGCACAGATGCCGATCGACGGGAAGATCGTCGCCGCGATCGACCATGAGGGCGTGCGTGACGTAGTCGCTGGCGCCCGATGCGAGGTGATTGGTTACGGGGCGAGCCCTGACGCTGACTGGCGCGCGCAGGCGGTCAGCGCCGAAACGAAGGGGACACGCTTCGAGATCGCAATCGGCGATGCCGACCCGGTGCCCGCGTTCGTTCCGCTGTTTGGTGCATTCAACATCGAGAACGCGCTGGGTGCACTCGCGGTCGTTTCCGCACTGGGTGTGCCGCTGCGCGATTCGATCCGATCGCTCGCGACCTTTCGTGGTGTCAAGCGCAGGCAGGAAGTTCGCGGAGAGGTCGGGGGCGTCACCGTCGTCGATGATTTCGCCCACCACCCGACGGCAGTGCAGGGTTCCATCGCAGCGATACGCGATCGCTTCCCCGACGGCCGGGTCATTGCAGTATTCGAGCCCCGCACCAACACGAGCCGGCGCGCGATCTTCCAGTCGGATTACATCCGCGCACTCGAAGGGGCCGATCGCGTGTTCGTTCGCGCGCTTTCGGACGATCCGATCTACAGCGCGACCGGACCGGTGACCGAGCGGTTCTCGGTCGAACGCCTCGCTGCCGACCTCGAAGCGCGCGGCGTACCCGCGCTGTGCCTGTCGGACGTAGATGAAATCGTATCGGCGGTCGTTGCGCAGAGCGGCGCAGGAGACGTCGTGCTGTGTATGAGCAACGGTTCGTTCGGCAATATCTGGCAGCGACTGCTCGCAGCGCTGGCCGGTCCCGACGCCAACACCGAAAGCCAGCCCTGATTCACAATGCTTCGGAAGCGGAGGCGGCCAGGGATGGCCTCCGCGGAAGTCAAGCACAGCGCTACTGG
>JAJDAM010000660.1 GCA_029261905.1 Deltaproteobacteria bacterium | reverse complement strand
TCGTCCCAGTTCGGGCCCCATTTCGGGTCGCCGTCCGGTCGCAACCACGTGCTTCCCTGCTTTGAATTCGAGTTGACGACACCCTGGTGATCGAACTTCCAGGCGCGACCGTAGTCGGCTTCGAGGCTCGGAACTTCGCCGCGCTTCACCGCACCTGTGCCGTCGCGGCCGCCGGTCTGCTGCCATCGCCGCGGGTACCCCTGCCCCGGCAGCGTCTCGACGTTGTTCCAGTACACGTAGTCGGAGCCGGTGTCGCGATTCCAGAGTTTCTTGCAGGCGACCGTGCAGGTCTGGCATCCCAAGCATTTGTTCAGGTCCATCACCATCGCGACCTGGCGTCCGTTTACCTGTTTTTCGACGGTATCACTCATCTGCTTTCTCCCTCGGTTCGGCTTTGCACTCGCTGGTTCTGTTCTATTGCTTCGATTCGTCGATCAGGCCGATGTCGCGTCCACATCGGGTCCGCTCGATGCTTCGACTGCAACGCGCGTATCTTGGACGTGTGTACCCGGTGTGAAGTGTCCGAAGAACCAGCCGAGATGGCCCTCACCACCCGCGAAGTGCAGCGGTTTCATCAAACCCGGAATCAGCCACTTGTAGCTCTTGTGCTCGGGAAACTGGTGCGGCTCCCAGGCGTGGAAGTAGTAGGCGACCTTCGGGCGCACCATCGTCGAGTGTTTCGCGCGCATGAAGATCGACCCATAGTCGTTGCTGATCTTCGACCAGGCGCCGTCTTCGATTCCGAGCCTCTTCGCCTCTACCGGATTCAAGTAGACGACCGGCTCGCCCCGCTGCAATCGCAGCAGCATCGGGGTATCGCGCCATACGCTGTGAATGCTCCAACGCGAGTGACACGAAACGAACTGGAACGGATGATCGCCGCCGGCTTTCGGGCTGTCCTTGTGGGCGGGCAGGCTTTCGCCGGCGTCGATGAACCAGGGATGATCGATGTAGCACTGTTGCCTTCCGGTCAAGGTCGGCCAGCGCCAGCGTTGTTCGCTCATGTCCGTGAGCGCGCGCATCAAGCCCTCGCCCTTCCAGTCCGAGTTGAACAGATTTTCCTGGATCCCCATCCCGCCGACGTTGCGGTACTTGGCGATCCCCGTGCGTTTCAGACTCTCGACCGTCATCCCTTCCGCCGCGGGACTCTTGTCGAGAATGCGTTGGTTGACACCCTCTGCGTCGTTGGGCCCATGCTCGCCAGCGAACGAGAAGCGATCAGCGAACGTCTTCAGATCGACGCTCGAGCTGCCGCAACCCTGTGTCGGCTCTAGGTTGCGCAAGTTGGCGATTCGTTGGATTTCGATTGCGAGCAGCGAGTACAGCTCCCATTCGTCCTTCGACTCGCCGACCGGCTTCACGGCCTGGTCGCAGTAGTGCAGGTACGGGACGTAGGCGACCGAGTACTTGATGCCGGGTTTTTCGTAGTAGCCAGCGGCCGGCAGCAGGTAGTCGGCGTGGAGACCGGTGAAGGTGTGCTTCTGGTTCACATCGACGACCAGCTCGAGCTTCGGCCAGACATTTTCGAGCATCCGCTGCGGGAGGTTCGAGCGTCTCAGCACGTTGCTGCCGCCCGTCACCCAGCAGCGTGGTTCGACTTTAGACGGATGGGTGGGCATCCAGCCCTTGGCGTCCGACTCCGCGACGTATGCGGCCAAGGGCTGCGGGTACAGGTGGTCCTCTTCGCGGGCGAGATCCTCTGCGATGCCCTGAAATTTGTAGTTCTGGCTCGCCGAGTTCGTGAGACACGAATCCTCGCCGGTCGTCAGATGGCGCGAGAGGTCATGTTGGAATTGCGCCTGGGACTTCTTGCCGGCGATCCTGTCCACCAGCATGCCGATCACCTTGGCGCTGCCGAAGACCCGGGCCATCCCACGCAGCGTGCCCATCAATCCTTCGCCCGACTCGTTCGCCGCCATCCCGAAACCGTCGATCCCGACCCATCCCGTGGAGTGATAGCCAGCCCCCCTCTTCCCGATCGCGCCCTTCAGTGAGAGACAGAGAATCTTGGTGCGATTGATGAGATCCGAATTGAGATAGCGATTCGACCCCCAGCTCGAGAGAACCATCGGTCGCTCGGCTTTTGCGAACCCCTCGGCGAAACGTTCGATGACCTCGACATCGAGCCCGGTGACCGCGGCGGTGCGTTCGAACGTCCAGGGTTCGAGGTGCTCGCGCAGCAGCGAGCCCACCGGCGCAACGCCGAGCTTGCTCCCATCGGCGAGTGACACCTCGAAGCGTCCCTCGATCACCGGCGCGATGCCTTCGAGGAAGAGCTGGACGCGTTCGTCGTTCCCCTGCGAACCGGGGGCGGCGACAATGGCATCCTGTTTCGAATCCCACATGTACAGCAGATCGTCGGCACCGTCTTCGCGAAGATCGGATTCTCGCAGGAAGCGGCCCGTATCGAGGCGCACCAGGATCGGAAGATCGGTCTGTTCGAGCACGTAGTCGAGATCGATGCGCCCGCTCTCCCAGATGTGGCGTGCGGTAGCGAGGCCGAGCGCCGCATCGCTACCGGGCTCGATCGGGAGCCAGTGGTCCGCGTGCATCGCCGTCGCGCTGTAGACGGGATCGATCACCGTGAGATCCGCGCCGTTGTACTTCGCCTCGTAGAGGAAATGCGCATCGGACATCTGCGTGACGGAGGGATTCATCATCCACACCACCAAAAAATCCGACAGGAACCACTCGTCTGAAGAGCCGCCGATGTGCGGAAGGCCCAACGAGAGGGTGGCTCCGACGTTCAGGTCACCGATCTCCGCCCAATCGTCGGGCAGCGACGCTCCGAGCATGCCAAAGAAACGGTTACGCGCGGCATTGGTCGCACCCAGGTCGAAGTGCGGGCCGAGATCCTGCACGAGCGCCTCGCCGCCGTAGCGCTGGCAGATATCGATGAGCTTCTCGGCGATCTCGTTGAGCGCCTGCTCCCAGCTGATCTGTTTCCACTTTCCCTCACCGCGCTCGCCCGCCCGCTTCAGCGGCACGGTCAGACGGCTCGGGCCGTACATGACCTCCGTGTAGCAGGCTCCCTTCTGGCAACCGCGCGGATTGAAATCGGGTATGCCGGGCTCCGAGGCTTCGTAGTTGGCGGTCTGTTCCTCGCGGACCACGACACCGTCTTTCACGTAGAGGTCCCAGTTGCAGGCGCTCCGGCAATTCAGCCAGCCATGCGATCCCTTCGCAACGCGATCCCAGGTCCATCGCTCGCGGTAGAGATCTTCCCAACTCGTCAGTTTCGGCTTCGCGGCGCTCGGCGAGCTCGGCGCGGCCGCCTGAGCGGACAGGCTCGTGAAATGAAGCAGCGGTAACGCAGTCGCCGTGAGACCGCTGAGGTGCAGAAAACGGCGGCGGTTCAACCCGAATGCGGGCTTTGCTTTGCCGTGAGTCTGCCCATCGATGTTCAAGACATTGCGCTCTTCCATCTTTTCTCTCCGTTCTGTGTCAGTGTTGCCTCAGCCGACCATCGAACCTGGAGTTTCGGCCGCGGGTGATACGCCGCGCGATTCACTGCGTGCTCATTGTTTCCCCGTTCTGTGGTGGTCGGCGTGGTCTCGCCCTGACTCCCACTCCGCCCTCCCCGAAAAGGAGTAGTCCCCCATTCGCACTCTCCTCGACCGCCGCCAACCCACGACGGTCTTCTTCGA
>JAJDAM010000659.1 GCA_029261905.1 Deltaproteobacteria bacterium | reverse complement strand
ATGATGCTGGTGCTCGTGCTGGTGTTCATCATGTTCTTCCGGCGGATGGGCGGGGCCGGCTCGGCCATGTCGTTTGCGCGCAGCAAGGGCCGGTTGCACGCCGAGGAGGACCTCAAGATTACCTTTGACGACGCCGCCGGCATCGACGAAGCGGTCGAAGAGCTGCGCGAAATCGTCGAGTTCCTGAGAACGCCCGGCAAGTACCAGGCTCTCGGTGGGCGGATTCCACGCGGCGTGTTGCTCGTCGGTCCGCCCGGAACCGGAAAAACGTTGCTCGCCAAGGCGGTCGCGGGCGAAGCGGGAGTTCCGTTCTTCAGTCTGTCCGGCTCCGACTTTGTGGAGATGTTTGTGGGCGTCGGAGCGGCCCGCGTCCGCGACATGTTCTCGCAGGCCGTGCAAAAGGCGCCGAGCATCATTTTCATTGATGAGATGGACGCGCTCGGCAAGACGCGCGGCAGCGGAATGCCCGGCGGCCATGACGAGCGCGACCAGACACTCAACGCGCTGCTGGTTGAGATGGACGGCTTTTCATCCGACCAGAGCGTGATCGTGATGGGCGCCACCAACCGGCCGGAAACGCTCGACCCGGCGCTGTTGCGTCCAGGCCGGTTCGATCGGCGCGTGGTGGTTGCCCGCCCGGATCTGCGTGGTCGGCTGGCGATCCTGAAAGTGCACACCCGCCGTGTGCCGCTGGGTGACGACGTGGATCTCCGCGTGGTTGCGCAGAGTACGCCGGGTTTCGTAGGCGCCGATCTGCAGAATCTGGTCAACGAAGGCGCGCTGCTCGCGGCCCGCCGCGATGCGCAATCGGTCGAGAAGTGCGATTTCGAGATGGCGCGCGACAAGGTGATGATGGGCTCCGAGCGCCGGAGTCTGGTCATGACCGAGGAAGACAAGCGCGCCACGGCCATCCACGAGGCCGGTCACGCGTTGATCGCGATGCTGACCGAGGCGGCCGATCCGGTGCACAAGGTCACGATCATCCCGCGCGGCATGGCGTTGGGGCTGACGATGACGATGCCCGACGAGGATCGCTTCAACCTGACCAAGGACCAGATCATCGCGCAGATCAAGCACGCGATGGGGGGCCGCGCCGCGGAGAAGCTCTGCCTCGACTACCTGTCGACCGGCGCGTCGAATGACCTGAAGCAGGCGACCGATCTGGCCCGGCGGATGATCTGCAACTACGGCATGAGCGACACACTCGGACCGGTTTCGCTGTCGGACGACGAGCACGATGTGTTTCTCGGTCGCGACCTGATGAGCCACAAATCCTACAGCGAAAAGAAGGCCCAGCAGATCGACGACGAGATCAGCGATGTGCTGACGTCGCTGTACGACGAGGCCTACGAGATGCTGCGTGAGAACCGGGATGTGCTCGATCGCATCACGGAAGCGCTGCTCGAGCGGGAGACGCTCGACGGTGCGGAACTCAAGCTGCTGATCGCGGGCGAAGAGCTGCCCCCGATGATCGTGCCGCCCGAACCCACTCCCCCCGCCGAACAGGCCGATGAAGAAGAGTCCAAGCCCTATTCAGGAGACAAGCTTCCCGACCCTGAACCCGTACCGGGCTGATCGGGTGACCGAAGGCTCGGGGCCATCGACCTCGTGGATGCTCTTTTCGCGTCGCGCTGACGGTGGCTCGGGTGGGGGGTCGCGATGATCTTCCCGCGTGACCGCGTGACGATCGTCGGTGTATTGAACGCGACGCCCGATTCCTTTTCGGATGGCGGACAACTGTTCGGCGATGCCGGACGCGTCGACGTCGACCACGCCGTGATCGCCGCTGCGCGACTCGTGAGCGAGGGAGCCCACGTTCTCGACATTGGTGGAGAGTCGACGCGCCCCGGCGCGAAGAGCGTACCCGCGGCGATCGAGATCGATCGTACGGCCGCCATCATCGAAGCCATCGCGAAGCGCTTCGATGTACCCTTGTCGATCGACACACGGAAAAGCGAGGTGGCCCGCGCGGCCTTGTCGGCCGGGGCCACGATCGTGAACGATGTGTCCGGGTTGCGCTTCGATCCGAAGCTGGCGGAGACGGTGAGCGAGGCAGACGCAGCGCTGATCTTGGGACACCTGCGCGGGACGCCCGAAACCATGCAAGTCGATCCGCACTTCGACGACGTGTCCCGCGAAGTCGCCGACGAACTGGCAGAGTCGGTGTCGATCGCACATCGCGCGGGCCTGTCGGACGATCGATTGGCCGTCGACCCCGGGATCGGTTTCGGCAAGCGCCTCGAAGACAATCTCGAACTGCTCGCCCACCCTGGCGCGCTACGAGAGCGGCTCGGCTTGCCCGTGTTGGTCGGCCCGTCGCGCAAGGGGTTTCTCGGCAGCCTGACCGGCGATCCAGTAGAGGGTCGTGATGGCGCAACCGCAGCCGCTTGCGCGGTGGCGGTCTTTGCCGGGGCCGACGCGGTCCGCGTACACGATGTTGCCGCGGCAGTTCGAGCGGTCGCGGTCGCCTCGGCGCTGCGTGCCGCGCGCAAGGAGGGCCTTGCTTGATCGAGTTCCTCTACAACCTCTGGATCGAAATGGTCCGGTACGTCACGACCAACTTCGATCCGTTGCGCGACACGGTCGATATCGTGCTGGTGGCACTGGGGGTCTACTGGCTGCTGTTGCTGATTCGAGGCACCCGCGCCTTCCAGATTCTCGGCGGTGTCGTGGTGTTGATCTCGGCCAGTCTCGCGTCCGAGATCTTCCAGTTGGTAACGCTCGGTAGGATTCTCGACGCGCTGACGGGACCTGCGGTCATCATCATCGTCATTCTGTTTCAGCACGACATTCGCCGCGCATTGGCGCGGGTAGGTCGAGGCTTCTTCCGTTCGGTCTCCAGCCAGGAAGAATCCCAAATGCTCGAAGAGATCATTCGCGCCACCCAATTGCTCGCAGAAAAGAAGATCGGTGCATTGATCGTGCTGGAACGCGACACCCATCTCGACGATCAGATCGAAGCCGGGACGCCGCTCGACGCGACCGTTTCGAAGGATCTGTTGATCTCGTTGTTCATTCCGCTGACACCGCTTCACGATGGCGCCGTCGTGATCCAGAACGGACGCCTCGCGCACGCCGGCTGCATTCTGCCGCTGACGCTCAACGACAATCTGCCCGAAGGGGTAGGCACCCGGCACCGAGCTGCAGTCGGAATTACCGAAGAAACGGACGCGGTCGTCATCGTCGTGTCCGAAGAGACGGGCTTGATTTCGGTGGTCGTACGAGGAGAGATGACCGGCAACCTCAACGGTCCCAAACTCCGGGTTCATTTGCGTGATGTTCTCAGCGGCGCCGATGATCCTGCAGAAGCCCCAGTCGAAGAGCCGGCCGAGTCCGATGAGGCCCGCGCCACCGAACCCGCAGAGGTCGAGTCGCTGCCGGTTCGAGCAAAAGGCGGTGCGGATTCGTCGAAGGATGATCCGCCGCCGCCGAGACGAATTGGATCGGCGGGGAAAGCGCTGAGCAAGCCATGAGTTCGTTTCACTTCGGATATGCGGTGCTGGCTCTGATCATCTCCACCGTGCTGTGGGTATTTTCACATGGGTCATCGAAGATCGAGCGCGGCTATGACATTCCAGTCGTTTTTCACGGCGTTCCTGAAGACCTCGTCATCGTCGAACAGAGCGCCGCGGTGGTGAACATCCGCGTCCTGGGACCTCCTGCCGCTCACCGCGACATCTCGCCATCCAAAATGGAGTACGGGCTGAGCCTGGAGGGTGCGAAGCGAGGACCCGCGGTCTTCGAAGTGGATGTGACGCTGCTCGAGATGCCTCCCCGGGCCCGGATCCTCAGCCGCTCGCCCAACCGGATCGAGCTCAAGTTCGAGGATCGATCCCGCAAATCAGTCCGGATCAGCGCGGATGTGGCCGGCGTGCCGGCGGCAGGGTTCGTGATGGCCGGTTTCGAAGTCGTGCCTCCGCGGGTGTGGCTCTCGGGTGCCCGCCGCGATGTGCTCCGATTGCGGGAGGTAGTGACCGAAAGAGTCGATGTGGAAGGCGCGATCGAATCGCTGGAACGGGAGGTTCGACTCTCGTTGGGCGGTGGGCATGTCTGGGTCGACCAGGACGAGCCCATCAAGGTCCGAGTCCAGATCGACCCGGTGGCCGCCGATCCCATCGAACTCGAGGAGAACGGATGAGCCAAGGTCGATTGTTTGGAACCGATGGAGTTCGCGGGAAGGCCAACACGTACCCGATGACCGCCGAGATGGCGATGTCGCTGGGGCAGGCGATCGCGCACGTGTTTCGGCGTCCAGGACCCCAACGGCAGCGGATCATCATCGGCAAGGACACGCGGCTGTCGGGCTATCTGTTCGAGGACGCGCTGGCGGCCGGCATCTGTTCCATGGGCGTGGATGTGATCCAGGTCGGGCCGATGCCGACACCCGGGATGGCATTCCTGACGGTCGACATGCGTTGTCACGCCGGCGTGATGATCAGCGCGAGTCACAATCCATACTATGACAATGGAATCAAGTTCTTTTCGAGCGACGGCTTCAAGCTGCCCGATGCAATCGAGGACCGGATCGAATCGCTGATCGCGTCCGGTGAACTCGCGTCGCAGTTGGCGCACGCCGACGAGATCGGTCGCGCCAGGCGAATCGAAGACGATACCGGCCGCTATGTGGTGTTCCTGAAGAAGACCTTCCCAAGGGAGTTGTCGCTCGACGGGATGCGGGTCGTGCTCGACTGCGCGAACGGCGCCGCCTACAAGGTCGGCCCCACCGTTCTCCGAGAACTGGGCGCCGAAGTGTTCACGATGGGCGTCGAACCCAACGGGCGCAACATCAACGACGGCTGTGGCTCGCTGTATCCAGAGCGGGTGGCCGAGAAGGTCCGGGAGCTTCGCGCCGATGTCGGAATCGCGCTCGATGGCGATGCGGACCGCGTCGTCCTCGTCGATCAGAAAGGCAATATCACCGACGGCGACCAGCTGCTTGCGGTCAACGCGCGCGACATGGTGGAACGCGGCGAACTCAAGGGCGGGAAGGTCGTCGCGACCGTCATGAGCAACCTGGGGCTCGAGAAAGCGCTCGAGGGGATCGGTGTCGAGCTGCTGCGCACCCAGGTGGGCGATCGCTACGTCGTCGAAGCGATGCGCAAGGACGGATACAATCTGGGCGGCGAGCAGTCCGGTCACATCATCTTCCTCGATCACAACACCAGCGGCGATGGTCTGATCAGTGCACTGCAGGTGCTGGCGATCATGCGACGAAAAGACCTGATGCTCTCCGATTTGGTCGCCGACTTCGTGCGCTTCCCGCAGACGCTCGTCAATGTGTCCGTGTCCGAGAAGAAGCCGATCGACAGTCTCCCGGAATTCTCGCAGGAACTGCGCCGCGTCGAAAAAGAACTCGGAGGGCGCGGCCGAGTGCTGATCCGCTACAGCGGGACCGAGCCGAAGGCCCGCATCATGGTCGAGGGAGAAGACGAAGCGCAGGTGGACGAATTTGCCAATGAACTCGCGCTCGGTTTGAAGCGCGCTCTGGGGGGGTGAGCCGATGCGCCTGGTCTTCGAACTCGACGCGTTACCGGCACTTCGCCAGGCGGCGGGTGCGGAAATCGACATCTGTGCCGCTGCAACGATTGCCGAACTGGCCGGTGTCAGCGCGGTTCGGATCGGGATCGACGATACGTTGAAGCCCGTCACCGAAGTCGACGTCAGCGAGCTGCGGCGCGCCGCGCGCGGCTTCGAACTGCGGATGCCGGTGCATCCGGGTCTGGTCAAGGTCGCGCTGGAGGCCCGACCCGATCGGGTCTTGCTGGCGGCCAGCGGGAGAGAGGGACTCGAGGGCGCGTCGATGGTCGGTAGGGCTGGCAGGGCGCTCAACCTCGGAAGCGCTGGCGGCAAGGGTGCGCCCCCGCTTGCACCGGTCATGCGACCGCTCGCCGAAGCGGGAATCGAAACCTGGCTGCGCATCGCGCCCCGAATCGAAGCCGTGAAAGCGGCGCACCGGGAAGGGGCGGCCGGAGTCGAGTTTTTCACCGGTGGGATCGTCGATCTCCCTCGCGCCGAACGGGAAACCGAGCTCGAGGCCTTGCGCGAGGCGGTTCGGATGGCGTCGAAGCAGCGCATGTCGATCGGGATCGGGGGTGGGCTCGGCTACCGAAGCGTGCTCGAAGTGCTCGAAGGGGCTCCCGCGATCGGCGGCATCGCGGTCGGTCGCGAAGTGGTGTCGCGGGCGATCCTGGTGGGGCTCGACCGCGCGCTGCGAGACATGAAGCAGCTGGTCGCGTGATCGTCGGCATCGGTGTCGAGCTGGTGGATACCGCTCGATTCGAAGCCACACTCGATCGATTCGGAGACCGTTTTCGGGAACGTCTGTTCACCGCCGACGAACGGGCCTTCAGCGCCTCTCCCGATTCCCCCCGAACCGCACGCGCTGCCCAGAGTCTCGCGGCTCGTTTCGCTGCGAAACTGGCGGCGCGTCGCGCACTGGGGGCACCCCGACTCGCATGGCAAGACATCGAAGTGATCCGAGCCGGGCAGGAAGCACCCAAGCTGCAGCTGTCCGGGGCTGCGTTGCAGGTTGCGCGGTCGGCCGGTGTGGATTACATCGCGCTGACCCTGACGCACGATGCGAAGTGGTGCATCGGTCAGGTCATCCTGGAGTCCAAGCCATGACCGACTTCGAGACGAGGTGGCCGCTCGTTACGGCATCTGAAATGCGTGCGCTCGATCGACACACGATCGACAGTATCGGGATCCCCGGCGACGTGCTGATGGAGTCGGCGGGTCGTGCGGTCGCACAGCAGGCGTTGCACTCGTTGGATGGCGGCGATGAGGTTCTCATCGTCTGCGGGAGCGGCAACAACGGGGGGGATGGGTGGGTCGCTGCTCGCCATCTCCACCAGTTGGGTGTCCGTGTCCGAGTCGCGCTGCTTGCAGAGCCCAGCCGGTTGGTC
>JAJDAM010000658.1 GCA_029261905.1 Deltaproteobacteria bacterium | reverse complement strand
ATCATGATCGGAACCATGTTGCTGACCGGCTGGGTGCTGGTCGTCGGGCTGGCGATTCCTCTGGGAATCGTACCCGCCGAAGCGTTGTCGTTCGAGCGTGCGCACATGCTCGGTGCGAACATCATCGGACGTGTCGTGTTGCTGGGACTGATCGTCCTGCCGTTGTGGAAGGGTGCCCACCATATTCGCCACCTGTTCATCGATTTCGGCACGGGGCGCGACGAGTTGATTGCGCCGCTTCTGTACTTGATCGCTGTGGCGGGCAGCCTGCTCGGTGTGGTCGCAATCATCCGGCTGTGATCAGGACCACCTCGGGGGATCCAGGACCACCTTGGGGATCAGCCTTGGGGACGGGGACCACCTGAGGGACGAACGCTGACTGGGCGGGTTCTTCAAGGCGTTCGGGTACTCGACCTGACCCGCATCGTCGCCGGGCCGTTTGCGACTGCCGCGCTGGCGGATCTCGGCGCAGACGTGATCAAGGTCGAGCGCCCGCGTACCGGTGATGACTATCGCTACGGCCCCTCACCGGAGGGCCAGACGTCGCTTTCGTTCCAGAACACCAACCGGGGAAAGCGCTCGATCACGTTGGACCTGCGGGTCCCGGAAGGCAGAGAGATCTTTCTCCGGCTGGTGGACCGCGCCGATGTCGTCGTAGAGAATTTCCGCTCGGGCTGGCTCGATCGCCAGGGAATCGGTGCGGATGTGATCCAGGCGCGGAACGCGCGCTGCGTGGTTGCGTCGCTTTCCGGCTTTGGCGCTACCGGCCCCCGCGCCGGGCAGGCCTCCTACGACATCGTCGCTCAAGCGACGGGTGGCCTGCAGGCGATCACCGGTTTCGCAGACGGCCCGCCGGTGCGGGCTGGGGGCGCGCTCGGCGATTTCGTCGGCGGACTCTATCTCGCGTTGGGCATCGTCAGCGCATTGCTCGACCGAGACCGGACCGGGCGCGCGCGTGTTCTCGATCTTTCGAACCAGGACGCGATCTTTGCGATCACCGACTCGGCAGCGACGATCCATCGAGGTATCGGTGTGGCGACCGAGCGGCTCGGAAACCAGCACCCGTTCACGTCGCCATACGATGCATTCGAAACCACCGACGGCTGGGTGGTCATCGCGACCGCGAGCAACAAGTTGTTCAGAAAATTGTGTGTAGCGATCGAGCGACCCGAGCTGGCCGGCGACGAGCGCTTCCGCAGCCACCGGGACCGCTCGCGGCGTCGCACGGAAATCAACGACATCGTGAATCGCTGGGTGCGGGGTCGCAGTTGCGAGGCGGTGCTGGCCGCACTGGGTCCCGAGGGCGCCGATCTGCCCTGCGCGCGTGTTTCGAGCCCCCACGAGCTGGTCGACGATCCGCAATTGCTCGCGCGAAACATGATCGAGCGTCACCCACACCCCGACCTGGAAGAGATCGTGTTCCACGGAAACCCACTGCAGTTCTCCGATGCCGAACCGCGCGAGAGAGCGCTCGCGCCGGCTCTGGCACAACACAACGAAGAGATCTACCGGGAACTGGGTATGTCCGACGAAGAGATCCGGCGCCTGTCCGAAGCTGACGTGATATGACTGGGCTCGTGGCGAACTCGTCAAAGGGAGCTGCACGACATCTCTTGCTGGACTTCGCTCGGAGGTATTGAGAAATGGCCCGACCCCGCAATCCGCTTGCCAAGGTGCGAAAGATCATCGCCGCGTGGCCCGAAACCGACGAGCGTCTATCCCACGGTTCGCCAACCTGGTGGGGGGGCAAGAAGACATTCGCCACATTCGCCGACAACCACCACGGTGACGGTCGTGTAGCACTGTGGTGCAAGGTTTCGTTCGATCAACAAGCCGATCTGGTGGCAGCGGACCCCGAGATCTTTTTCGTTCCGCCCTATGTCGGCCCAAGTGGGTGGGTGGGCATTCGGCTCGATCGGAGCGTCGATTGGGTCACGGTCACGGAAATCCTCGAGCAGGGCTACCGGATGGTGGCACCCAAGCGGGCGATCGCACAGCTGCCGCAGTCGTAGCCTCGTCGCACGACGTTTCGTGCGCTTGCCCGCTTCAGCGTGAGTCGGCTCGGTCGAGCAACTGCTGCAGTTCGTCTGGTTCGAGCTGATAGGTCTCGCAGCAGAACTCGCAGCGCACCTCGAGTACCTCACCGTCGGTGACTGCGGCTTCGAGTTCATCGTCGCCGAGCAGCGAGAGCGTTCGGATCGCGCGATCTCGTCCACACGGGCACTGGAACGACGGCTCGGAGCGCCCCAGCACGGACACGCCGAGATCGGACAATACGCGCTGGATGATGTCCCGAGCGCCGAAGCCCTCGCGGACGAGTTCACCCGGGCCGCTGAATCCCCGAACGTTCTCCTCGACCTGTTCGATCTCGTCGTCCGATGCACCGGGGAGCGCATGGACGAGAAATCCTCCCGCTGCTTCGACCCCCGATTCGTCGAGAAACACACCGAGTGCGACCGAGGTCCGCGCCTGCTCGCTCTTCGCAAGATAGACTGCGAGATCCTGGGCGATGGTTCCGGTCTCGAGCGGCACGATCCCGCTGTAAGGGTTGAAGCCGGGTCGATGGCGGACTACCGCGAGCACTCCGCGGCCGACCGCTGTGCCGACATCGAGCCGCCCGAACTTTGCGGGCGGGTTCGCG
>JAJDAM010000657.1 GCA_029261905.1 Deltaproteobacteria bacterium | reverse complement strand
CGAGCCCAACGAAACACAGCGCCACGAGCCCCTGGTACCACTGGCCGGGTAGCGAGGCAAAGCGCACCGGCGCGAGCCCCTCCAGGCTGCGAGCGAGTATTCCGTCGCGATCGACCAGAGCGGGCAAACCCGGAATCGAATTGCGTTCTCGGTACAGCTCCAGAGAAGCGGGATGGTGCCATTGCAACAGCTCGCGTTCTGCGAGTCCGGGAACAGCGGGAAAGAACAACAGGCCCGTCATCACGGCGGCAACGGCGATCAACGCAAAGCCCACGTTGCGAAGGGTCGCAGACTCGCGCGGCGTGGGGATCGCGGTTGCGTACAACAACAATGCAAACGGGAAGACCATCCAGAAGCGCTGCATGTCGTAGAACAACAGTGCCGAAACGACCGCCGCCGCGACCACGCGACCTGGCGTCGTCTGCTCGGCGAGCCGCAGCCACGCCAGGAAGACCAACGGAATGATCGCCATCGTCACCGGCTGGTGGATTTGACCCGAGCCACCGACGAACACGAAGACCGATGGATGCAACGCGTAAATCAACGCGCCGATGGCGGCACCCCGACTCGAGCCGCCGAATGCGCGGCAGAATACGAACATCGAAACGCCCGACAGAACCAGATAGAAGGTCGCACCGATCCACAAGCCTTCGATCGACCCGAACATCGACGCGAACGGCGCCAGTGCCGCCAGCGAAAACAGCGGGTGGAGGTAGGTGAGCAGCATCGATGCGCCCGAGTACCAATCCGATGTCCACAGCGGCAGCGCCCGCTCGCTGACGATTTGATCCCACAGCGTCGACAGCAGACCCACATGGCCCGCGAAATCGTCCGTCCCCGGACCGGCGCGCCACGATCCCGCCCAGAACCCGACGATCAGCACCACCACCCAGATCAGGTGACGCGATGTGCTCCGCCCCCCATCCGGGGTCCGCTCGTCACCCATCCGACAGGATCAGCTCTCTGCCGTCACGTTTGACGGTCGGGGTCGCGGTCGCCTGACGCACCTCGGAAATTCGATCCTCGATCAGTCTTCGAAGCGCAACGAGGTCGGCCCAGCCGGCGCGTGTTCGAGCAACTCGATCACGTTTCCGAACGGGTCCCGTCCGTACGCCCAACGACCCCCCGGATCACCCATCGCCGGCGTGTTGAAGACGACCCCACCTGATTCGAGCAGCGCGTAGTCCTTTTCGTAGTCGTCGGCCGCCAGGCAGATGTGCGTCAGACCGTGCTGGCTGACCGGCCGGTCCGCGTCTTGCGCGGGCGTGGCGGGGTCGGAGAACTGGAACAATTCGATGATCGAGTTTCCCTTCCGGATCATCCGTACCTGGCACCCGGCGTCGTTCACACCGAATGCTGTATCCATCGGCTCGATCCCGGACGGGATCTCTGCCTGCATCACCTCCTCGAATCCGAGCACGCCGCAGTAGAAGGCGAGTGCTTTGTCCATGTCGGGAACAGAAAGCGCGGGGTGGTGGACGCCGAGAATCATCGAGGTGCTCCTATGACATTGCGATGCTGAGAAATTGCGATCCTGGGATCGACGGTTCGCTGGCCTTCGGTTCGAGTGGATCCTCGGAGGACCCACAACCGGCTCGAAGCCTGCGCCGGCCGAAAGATAGCGGAGAGCCCCAGCGGGCTCGACACAGCGGGCTCGACACGGCGGGGACGCCGTGGCCCGATCAATGCGGATCCGCCGAGTCGCACTATTTTGCGTTCGCACCACAACACGGGTTCAAATTCCATCGATCCGTCGTATCCTAATCACCGCCCGAATCGATCAGGAGACCATCGGCAGCCATGAAAATCGTGCTCGAACTCAGCGACAAGGATCTGAAATATTTCCGAGATAACCTGAAGGCGGTGCGCAAGGCGGCACACGGGACCGACGAGTCCGTGATCCTGGCGACGGCGTCCGAGCTCATCGAAGAAGTCGCGGACGCGGAAGCGCCCGAGTTCGTCACGGGCCGCATCGCCAAGCTCAAACTGCTGATCGACATGTTGGTGGACAACGAGTGGCAGCTGAAAGGTCCCGATCGAACGCGGGTACTCAGCGCGCTGGCCTATTTCGTAGATCCCGACGATTTGATCCCCGATCGGATCCCCGGTATCGGCTACCTCGACGACGCGATCATGGTCGAACTCGTCGTGTTGGAGTTGGCACCCGAAATCCAGGCCTACGAAAAGTTCAACGAGTTCAGATCGAAGCGCCCTCGAGGCGAAGGCGAAATCGCGAAGCAGCGAGTGTCGCTTCAATCGCGGTTGCGCCGGCGGCGGCGCGATGTGCGCGAATCCCGCCGAAACAAGCGTCCCGGACGCTCGCCGCTCGGTCTGTTCTAGTCGATCCTCACTCTGCCCGAATCGCGAAGCGATCGAAGTAGAACGCGAATCGACCGCGCAGCTCGTCCGGGTTGATGCCGAAGTCCGCTTCGAGGTCGTAGAGAATCCGACCGTGCTTGCCGCGGGGGTTGTCGAGCAGGTACTGCTCGAAAGCGGATCGCGCGGCACCCGTCATCGGGAAACCGGCGAGGTCATAGATGCGTTCGACCATCGCCAGGTCGTCCGCCATGAACTCGTGGAACAGCACATCGATCCCCTGATCCTGTGGGACCAGATCGCGGTCCTTCACGCAAGACCGCAGTAGCCGCTCGATTCTGTCGATCCAGTACTCGGCGACGCCTGCCGGATCGACGCGCGTTCGGCCCAATCGGCTGCCGTACGCGAGCATCGTGATCGCGGACGTAATCACCGCGACGGGGTCCCGATGGGTGAAGGCGACCGTCGCGTCGGGGAACGTGTTCATCAAGGGACCCAACTGTTCGAGATGTTGAGGCGATTTCAAGATCCAACGCTTCGGGCCGCGCATCCACTGCAGCGCCTTGAGGACGCGCTCGAGGTAGACGTAGTGGGGGCGCTGGTCGTGCGATAGGTAGTAGTCGCGCCATCGGGGAACACGCGCGATCCACTCGAGCTGATAGGAGGAGAAGTCGAGGGCCTGCACTTCGATCTCCTCATGTACGTGCTCTGCGGTCATGTGGTGCATGTTGCGAAGCAGCGGCATCAACGTGTCCTGTTGCGTCGATCTGTCGCGACATCGCACCAGCCGGGGATCGAGCCCATCCGGGCTGGCTTCGTCATCGGGGTTCGGGAACGGCTCGAGGCTCTCCCAGTACGGCAGGGAGCGCAGTCGATCGTCGGAGGCGATCAGATTCAACAGGTGCGTCGTACCCGAGCGCGGAAGACCCACGATGATGATGGGACTTTCGACTGCTTCGTCGTCGATCTCCGGGTGGCGGCGCATCCAATCTTCGAAGCGCAATCGGTTGGCCGCGTAGCGGACACAATCGTTGAATGCGCCGATCCGACCGACCGGGCCGAGCTCGGCGTCTTCGTCGAGTGCGAGCAACCAGACCTGCAATCGTTCGCGGAAATCGTCGCGGCCGAAATCGGACAGCCCCGTCTGGCTCTGCGCGGCGGTCAACACCGCATCTTCGGTCAGCGTGATCGACATCCGTCCGACGGCGTCGATGACCGTCTTCTGCATCTCGCTCAGGATCGGATCGGCGAGATCCTCGATTCGGATTCCCGCGGTGGTCATTCGGCAAGATTCCGTAGGTCCATGCATTCTCCGGCCTGCAGGTCGCCCAGTCGTAGCACGCGGTCGGGTCGCTGGCCCGACCGCGCCGACTCGGGTCTCGTCGATGATAGACTCAACGCCACGAGCTCATTGCGAGTGATTGCGGCAAGACAGGCGAAGGCGACTCAGTGGATTGTCACGACTGCGGACAGGCCAACCCCGAAAGCGCGAGGTTCTGCAACGAATGCGGGATCCGTTTCGACCCGGATCATCGGCCCTCAGCGGTAGCACGCGACCCGATCAGTTATACGCCCCGGCATCTTGCCGAGCAGATTTTGACGCTTCGCGCGTCGATCGAGGGCGAGCGCAAGTTCGTAACGGTGCTGTTTGCGGACGTCGTAGGTTCGATGGCACTCGCCGAGCGACTCGGCGCGGAACCGTGGCATTGGGTTCTGGATCGGTATTTTCGCATCCTCGGCGAGTCGATCCACCGCCTCGGAGGCACCATCAATCAATTCACCGGCGATGGCGTGATGGCGCTATTCGGCGCCCCGATCGCCCTCGAGGACCACGCTCAACGGGCCTGCCATGCGGCACTCGAGATTCTCAAAGCGTTGCGTCCGCTAGAAGCCGCGCTGCGCGCGGACCACGATCTCGCGTTCACGACCCGGATCGGCCTGAACTCGGGAGATGTCGTCGTCGGCAAGATCGGTGACGACCTCCGGATGGATTACACCGCCCAGGGTCACGCAGTCGGGCTCGCAGCGCGTGTCGAAAGGCTCGCCAGGCCGGGTTCGACCTGCCTCACGCAGAACACGGCGAAGCTGGTCGACGGCTATTTCGAGTTGTCCGACCTCGGAGACCACACCCTCCACGGAAGCCAGTCGCCCGTGCGCGTCTACGAACTGCTCGGTCCCGGAGCGCTGCGCACACGACTCGATCGTGCGAGTGCGCGCGGATTTTCGCCGTTCGTGGGACGCGAAACCGGTCTGCGTTCATTGCAGCACGCGTACGACGAAGGCAGCCTGGTCGTCGGAATCGAAGGACCGGCTGGCATCGGCAAGAGTCGTCTCACGCTGGAGTTCGTCGAACGCTGTCGATCTCGAGGCGTGCGTGTATTCGAAGCGCATTGCTCGTCACTCGGGCAGTCGGTTCCGTGGCTTCCGATTCTCGAACTGCTCGGTGATTTTTTCGAGCTCGGTGGGGCCAGCGACGATGCCGATGCGGCAAACCGGGTAGCCCGGGATCCGATCTTCGCGATGCCCGAATTCGCAGAGAGCCTGTCGACCGTACTCGAGCTGCTCGGGCTCGAAATCTCTCGCGTCGACCCGGTCAACGTCTCGATTTCGCATGCTCGTGCGCCCGCTTTGGCATCGGAGCGACTCGAGAAGATCGCTGCCCTGCTCGCGGGACTGGTCGCCTCGCGGAGTCGGTTCGCGCCTTCGATCATTCTGATCGATGACCTGCACTGGATCGATGACGACAGCGCCGTCGTTCTCAGCGCGATCGTCGACGCCGTCTCGTCGACTCGAACACTGCTGCTGTTGAACTTCCGGGCCGACTACCGGGCCGACTGGATGAACCGTTCTCACTACCGCCAGCTCGGCCTGTCGCCACTCGACCACGACACCGGCGCTTTTCTGCTCGACGCACTCGTCGGGACCGATCCGTCGCTCGACGATCTGCGCGACCGCATCCTGCGGGATACGGGTGGGAATCCTCTGTTCCTCGAGGAAATGATCCGTGCGCTGGTCGAAACCGGGAAGTTCGAGGGGGATCCAGGCGCCTACTCGCTGATCGACCCGGCGGAACGACTCGAAATTCCCCCAACGCTCCAACCGATTCTCGCCGCGCGCATCGATCGACTCGCCGACACCGAGAAGGATGTCCTTCAGATCGCTTCGGTCAACGGGCGCCGATTCGAACGCTCGATTCTCGAGGAGGTTTCCCGAATCCCTCGGGATCTCGGGACGTCCGCGTTCGCGAAGCTGGAGGGCGCGCAGTTCATTCATTGCCTGCAGCTTCATCCCGACGCGCCATGGCTATTCAATCACCTGCTGATTCGCGACGTCGCGTACCACATGCTGCTGCAGGAGCGCCGCGAGGATCTCCACGGCCGGGTGGCGACCGCCATCGAGGCCAGTGGCGATGCGCTCGGCCAACGCGCGAATCTGATCGCCTACCACTGGGAAGCTGCCAACCAGCCCCGCAAGGCCCGCCGTTGGCGAATGCGCGCCACACTCCGTGTAACCCATATTCAACCGCGCAGGCACGCCTGACCGGGGGGCCTAGGTTTTCCGATTGCGTCCGAGTGCAACCAACGCGCCCGCCGGGAGCATCACGAACAGATAGAGAACCGAGGCGGCGAACAGATTCGCTCGAATTCCCAGCGAAATCGAAACCGCAACCGCGGCAATCGAAGCCAGTACGCCGCATGCGCCGTTGATGCCCCACATCCAGGCGGTGGCTTCGGGCGCGACCCGCTGCACGGCCCGCAATCCGAGCGGGAAGCAGAATCCGAGTACGGTCGCGAGCGGAGCGACCAACGCCATGGCGATCAGGCAGCGCACGGGTGTCGCCAGCGCAACCGTCCCCTCCACGACGAGCGGCAGGCCGAACGCGAACGCGAGCGCGAGCCCCGAGACCGTCAACGGAACCAAGATCCGCCACGAGCGCGTATCGACGTCGACCCGCTCGGACAATTCGCTCCCGATCCCAGTGAAGAAGATCATCGAGAACAAGATCACCGCATACGTGTAGGCGGGATGCCCGAGATAGACCGAGAAGCTCTGCAACAACGGAATCTCGATCAACATGAAGCCGGCGCCCAGTGATGCGAAGTACGAGATCGCCCAGCCGAAGCCAGCCGCGCCCATCTGCGGCAAACCCGAGTAGATCAGCGGGACGAAGATGATCGCAGCCACCAGCACCGAAGCGATCGCGAACAGGATGACCAACGTGGCCGTGGCGCGAACGTTTCCCGCCACGACACCGAGCGACGCATCGCGCACCTTGGGAAGGCTCGACAACTTCAAGATGTTGAAGAAATACGGCCGACCATCGGTGGGAGGAAGGTAATCGTAGTCGGGATGCGCGGCCGCGACGGCGAGCCGTTCGGCGTCCGGGCTGCGAACGATCTGATCGAGCTGGGGATCCTGGGGGCGCTTGTTCGGGCCGAGGATCACATCGAAACCGTGCTGCAGTGCGGCTTCATCGATGCGGCGGATGTCTTCTGTGTCGAACGGGTCGACCGACATCAGCAACGTGGCGACGACTCCCCGCGCCACCAGGATCACGTGGTCCGAAGGCCGCGAGATCCCCCGATCGACCAGAGTCGCGACCGCGAGTGAAACGAGTCGAGTCGTCTCCGAAACGTTCTCGGGCGAAAAGAAGCGCGACACGCTGAAAACGCCGCGCGGTTTCAGCCGATCGAGAAACACCCGCCATGCTTCGATGGTGTACAGACCGTTCTCCGTCAGCGTAAACGCGCCGGCTCCGGTCGCTGCGAACGTATCGATGAGCGACATCTGCAACACATCGTATTTCGTGGTGTTGCGGGTCAACCAGGAGCGCGCCTCGGCGTGAACGATCTCGATGCCGGGGTGATCGGCCA
>JAJDAM010000656.1 GCA_029261905.1 Deltaproteobacteria bacterium | reverse complement strand
GGCGCGTCGTACTCAGTAGGCCCATTCCGTGCGCCGCGCCCTCGCCACAGCCTCGCGGAGTGCTGGGCTGCGCGGTAGCAGGGTGGGATGGCCACTCGTTGATGGAGGGTGGAGGCGTCGGCGCGCTCGAACGGGGCGGGTCAGGCGCGGTGGCGCGCGAGTGCTGTTGCGAGTTCTGCGCAGCTCTTTGTGTCGGACAGGGCTCGCTTCACTTCGGTAGGCACGATGTCCCGACGAACGCGATTCAACAGGTCTGTGCAGAACGATCGAGCCTGATCGAAGTGGATTCCTCCGTGCAGATCCGCGTCGACGCGCGCGGCACCGGCGACATCGACCAGCACCAGAGCCCCGGAGCGTTCGATGGCGAAGCGAGCCGGATCGACGTCGGGTAGGAGGGCACCCGTGGCGGCAAGGGCACTCAAGATGCCGACCGCCTCGCAGCAGGTCCGTAGGACCTGACTGAGTCCGAGCGCTGATTCGTTCGCGAGCATCTGATCGAGAGATTCGCCTGATTTCGCGACGACGAAATATCCTTCACCTTCTTCGGTCGAACCCGATTCCAACACGGTCGCGAGCCCCGGCACGGCGAACTCGCGCAGGAGGTTCAATGTCGATTCGTGAGTCGAGACATTGTCCGACTGGGCGATCTGCACCCAAACCGGCTGCATGTTTTCGAGCCAGATTCCGGATCTCCGCGTGTGTTGACCGAGCGCATCGGTTCGAGCAGCCGGTTGTGCGAGCAGCACGAAGCGGTCCAGGCGTTCGGCATCGAGAAGTTCGAGCCACCGCGCCGGCTGGTCGTTCTTCGGGTTCTCGCGAGCCAGTGTTTGAAGGAGCTGTTTTGCCGCAGCATCGTCGTTCGCGCCGATCAAGTGGCGTGCGAGTGCGATCCCTCGCAGGGCTCGGCCGGAATCATCGACTGGAAAGTTCCGCAACAGCATCGCCAGACGATCATGAAAACGATGCGGCACGCCGCACGCCTGGAGACCCAGATCGAACAACCGCCGGCGCATCTCGACCGAGTGACGCAGCAGGATTTTGGAATCCAACTCGAGAAGTAGAGCCACCCCATCGCCCAGTGTTTCCGAATCGAAGGTGTTCGGCTCTCCATGCAGGATCACGGCCTGAGCGGCGCGTAGTGGCAGAACCAGGTGCGACAACGCCTCGGGCAATTGCTCCGACGATTTGTCGAACGCGTTGCGAAACCCGTCACTCTCCAGCATGCCGAGCAACAAAGTGGGCCGCTCCTTCTCATCGAAGAGCTCGATCATCAGCTGCAACACGCGCCGCATCTGCGCATTCGAAACCTGTTCGAACTCGATGCGTTGGAGCCCCTGAAAGAGCGCCGCCGTGGCCTCGGCAGAAGAAGACGATTGTTGGATCTTCTCGAGAAAGAGCAGCACGTACTCGATGTCGGACGAGAACCGAATGATCCCGGCGAGCAACTTTGCGGCTCGCTTCGGGTCGAGCCGCTCTGCGGCCGCGAGCACGTTCTTCCGTTCCACTTTCGCGAGCAGGTGGTGACATACACCGCGATGATCCGGCACCCGCGTGCCGTTCAACAGCAGGTCTTCGTTGGCGTTGACTTTCAGTTTCAGATCTTTGCGGTACTCGCGGAGGAATCGAAAGTGCTCGCGAAGTACTGCGACTTCCTGCTCGGTAAGCGGCTGCTCGATGTCCTTGTCGAGATCGACGACTTCGGTCTGCTCCGCGAGAACCTTGGCGGCGCGATTCGAAGGCATTCGCCCGCCGCGACCGCGACGGTTCCGGCCGGGCCGTCCAGCCTCGCGCTTCCCCTCGCCTGCTGGCTTGCTTTCGCCTTCTGGCTTGCTCTCGACGAGCTTGTCCGAAGGCCTGCTGTCGCTTCCACGAGGGCCACGCCTCCTACGACGGCGCCGCTTCGGGCCGCCGGGAGTGGCAGGTTCCGTCCCTTCGGGTGTATCCATAGCGCTATGATACCACCGGTCCGAGGCCGTACGTGCGATCCTGACTTACGGATGACCGACTCCGGCTTCCCGAACCGGTTGGATCGTTCCAAGCTCGATGCCACTCTGGGGATCTTCCCGGACTGGCCCCTCACGCCGAGTCGAATCGGAAAGGAAAGAAACCACTGGAGATCTTGATCTGGATCGGAATCGGATTGTGCCTCGTCCAGTCCGGCATGTTCTCGGGTCTGAATCTGGCTTTGCTCGGGCTCTCCAGGCTGAGACTCGAGGCTGAAGCCTCCGCCGGTAACAAACACGCAATCAAGATTCTCGAGCTCAGGAAGGACTCGAACTTCCTGTTGACGACGGTGCTGTGGGGAAACGTGGCAGTGAACACGCTGCTCACGCTGCTGTCCGACTCGGTGCTGACAGGCCTCGGCGCGTTTTTCTTTGCGACAATCGGAATCACCATCGTTGGCGAGATCATTCCGCAGGCCTACTTCTCTCGGAATGCGCTGCGCGTGGGTGCGCTACTCGTCCCGGTACTGCGGTTCTACCAGTTCCTGCTCGCACCGGTCGCCCGTCCGACGGCCTGGGTGCTCGATCTCTGGCTCGGCAAGGAGGGAATCCTGTTCCTGCGCGAGAGCGACCTTCGCGAGATGATCAAGATGCACACCCACGCCGACGAAGCAGAGATGGGGCACGTCGAGGGAATTGGCGCACTCAACTTTCTGGCGTTC
>JAJDAM010000655.1 GCA_029261905.1 Deltaproteobacteria bacterium | reverse complement strand
TGCGCGATAATATCCGGTACGGGGACGAAGCTGCCACCGACAAGGCCATCGAGGAAGCCGTTCGGATCGCTCAGGCAGACGAGTTCATCTTGCATACGGAGGAAGGCCTCGATGTACTGCCGGGCGACCGGGGAATGCGCTTCTCCAGCGGGCAGCGGCAACGCATCGCCATTGCGCGAGCTGTTCTGAGCAGGCCGAAGATCCTCATTCTCGACGAGGCCACGGGAGCCCTCGACTCGGAGCTCGAAACTCAAGTGAAGCAGGGAATCGCGAGCCTGGACTACGATCCCACCGTAATCATCGTGGCGCATCGATTGTCGGCCGTCGTCGACGTCGATCGCGTCATCCTGCTGGACGCCGGGCGAATCGTGGACATCGGTCCGCACGACGAGCTTCTCGCCCGATGTGCCGCTTACCGGGAGCTCGTGGAACACCAGCTTCTGTCGGGCTGAAAGCTGGCGGGATGATTGGGCACCTCGAATTCGACACGATCTATCACGAGTACCTCTGATACTTATCGCCAACCGTCCCCAGGCAACTCAGGCATTGCGCGGGCGGGCGCGGGATCCTACTTCCGCGCGTGACGCCGCCTTCGAGGGCTATCGAGCATGAAACGAATCTTGGTGACAGGAGCAGCCGGCTTTCTCGGACGGCATACGCTGGGCGCGCTCGTCGAACGCGGGTACGAGGTTCACGCGGTTGGCCTCAAGGATCCGCAGCCCGAGCTCGTACAGCTTGGCGTCGAATGGCATCGCGCGGATCTGATGAACCCAGGCGACCTCGTCGCCGATGTTGGCCCCAGTCACCTCTTGCACCTCGCCTGGTATACGGAACACGAGAAGTTCTGGGCGTCGCTCGAGAATCTGCGCTGGCTCGAGGCCAGCGTCCAGCTGCTCCGTGCGTTCGTAGACGCGGGCGGCGAGAGGATCTGTGGTGTGGGGAGCTGCAGCGAATACAACTGGGACTATGGATATTGTTCGGAAAGCGTGACTCCATGCCAACCTGCATCGCTCTATGGCGCCACCAAGAATGCTTTTCGCGAGGTTCTGGACGCTGTCTCGAGCGCATCGGACTTGAGCAGGGCGTGGGGCCGGGTTTTCTTTACGTACGGCCCACATGAGCATCCCAACCGCCTCGTTGCATCGCTGGCCACATCGTTGCTCGAGGGACGAAGAGCGCAGTCCTCTATGGGCACACAGATCCGAGACTTTCTTCATGCACGCGATGTCGCAGGGGCGCTCGTGGCGTTGGCCGACAGCGATGTCACAGGGCCTGTCAACATAGGCTCGGGAAAACCCACATCGATCGCAGACGTTGTCAGAGCCCTGGGAGAAATCACGGGGCGACAGGATCTTCTCGATGTCGGTACTCTGCCGATGCGACCCGGCGAGCCTCCGATGATTCTTGCCGATGTGCGCAGGTTGACGGACGAAGTGGGCTGGACGCCGTCTATGGACTTGCGAGAGGGCTTGACAGACGTCACCGAATGGCTGATGTCTCAAGGAATCGGAGAATCGACATGATGTGCCGGGATCTGCACCTCGATTTCACGCTCGACACGGTTGAATAACATGAAGATCATCATCGACACGAACGCACAGACCATCGAAAAGCTCGATGGAGGCACCCCGCCGGCCGAGATCGATCTGTACAGCGACGAGGGATTCGAGCTCCTCTCCCACCTCTGGCTGAAGGTCGGGTGGAACCAGAAGTACACGTATACGTTCAGCTGGTTGGGCGTTCCCGTCATACAACTCCCGGACGACATGCTGCGGATGCAGGAGATCATCACCACGCTTCAACCCGACGTGATCATCGAAACGGGAATCGCTCACGGAGGATCGCTGATCTTCTCGGCTTCGCTCTGCGAGGTACTGGGCAACGGACGCGTGATCGGAGTCGACGTCGATATCCGTCCACACAACCGAAAAGCGATCGAAGAGCATCGCATGTTCAAGCGGATCACGATGTTCGAAGGGAGCTCCATCGATCCCGACATCGTCTCGCAAATCAAGGCATGCATCGAGCCGGGCGAAACGGTGCTCGTGGTGCTGGATTCCGATCACTCCTATGCGCATGTGATGGATGAGCTTGGAGTGTACGGCCCACTGGTGACCGAGGGCTCCTATGTCGTATCCACCGACGGATTCATGCGGCACCTCACCGATGTGCCAAGAGGAGAGGCGTCTTGGAAGGACGACAATCCCGCGAACGCCGCCGAAGATTTCGTCAAGGACCACCCCGAGTTCGTCATCGAGACGCCGGCCTGGCCGTTTTCGGAGAGTAGTCTGAAGCAGAGTGTCACGCACTGGCCATCGGCCTGGCTGCGCAGAATCGGAAGGTGAGCGAGCTGATTCGCACGAATCAGGCGGCTCGTCGCGAATAGGCAGAGCAGCTGCGTTTTTCGCGTCCGATCCGACGAGCAGGTTTCATGTGAACACGCGGTACGACTTCACTCCAAATGACGGATTCGAAGTCTGCCGGCTTGGCGTCAGCGCCGAATGAAGCTTTCCGCGAACTCGCCGAGGCCGTGCCGCTTCGCGTCGAGGGACGCGAAAGCCGGATCGCCGGCTGGCCACGCGAACGCCATGCTGCCCGTGACGCCGCGCTGCTCGAGATCGTCGTAGAGGTCGGGTGTCGCGGCCGCGGTGGGGATGACGAAGGTCTCGAAGGGCTGTGAGGAATCGCAGTCCTTGCGGATGTCCCGGAGCTGACCGAGCAGGGCGAAGACCTCGTCGAGTGCGTAGTTCATACCGAGCCAGCCGTCCTGGCGGGCGGCTCGCTGCAGAGCGGCCCGGCTCCTTCCGCCCACCCAGACGGGTACCGGATCGCGCGGGCGCGGTGCCATTCCGGCAGCCTCGAAGTCGAAGAATTCACCGTGGTAGTCGACACTCTCGCGGGTCCAGAACGCGTGGATGATTTCCAGCATCTCGTCCATTCGCCGACCGCGTCCGGCGAC
>JAJDAM010000654.1 GCA_029261905.1 Deltaproteobacteria bacterium | reverse complement strand
ACGAAGAAGACTCCCAACCACGAACTGAGCGAAACGAGCTGTCCCTTCGCACTGGAGGACGTCGATCTCTTTTCCCCCGGCGCGCAGGAACATTGGTACGAGGCGTATCCGATCCTGCATGAGCAGGATCCCGTCCGGATCATCCCGGGCGAGGGCTTGGGGGCCGGATCCGACGGCTACATCCTGACCCGGTATTCCGATATCGCACGCGTGGTCCGCGACTCGGAGCGTTTCAAGCCGACGCTTTCACTGGCCATCGACGCCATCGCGGCGGCGCGTCGCGCTGCCGAGGAGGATGGTACGGGGGCCCGCTCGATCCCGCAGATGAACGCGATGATCGACGCGATGGCGACGCTGCGCCCGAACCCGGAGTTGTGGCGCGCTCATCGCACCCAACTGACCGACCCCTGGGTCGGTCCGGGCGCGACGCGACATACCGAAATGATTACCGAGGCGGCCGACCAGCTGATCGATGCGTGGATCGATCGAGGCGCCGTCGAATTCGTATCCGAGTTCGCGCGGCCGCTTCCGCAGATCGTTCTCGCCAACGTGTTGGGATTTCCGCTTTCCGATGTTCCGCGGTTGGCCAGGTGGGGAACCGCCCAGGTGGCCTCGTTCGTGTATGGCAAGGGCCACCGGAACGTCCTTGCGGCCGATGAAATCGCAGACCAGGCGCAACAGCTCGAAGAGTTTCGGCAATACGTGCAAGACCAGGTCGACGACAAGAGGCGCCACCCGAAAGACGACATGATCACGTTTCTGACCGACGTCACCTATCCGGCACTCGATCGCAAACTGACCGATACGGAGATCAACGGTGTCGTCTACGCGATGGTGATCGGCGGACTCGAGACGACCCAGTACGCGATCGAAGAGCAGGCCCAACTGCTGTGCGACGACCCCGAGCTGTTTCGCAAGATTCAGACCGACCGCACCCAGCTGCGCGCGTTTACCGAAGAAGCGATGCGGTTGCGCGCTCCGACCCAGGGGCTGTCGACCCGGATCACCACGCGCGATGAGGAGTTTCAGGGCGTGCGGGTCCCGAAGGGATCCCTACTGCACTTGCGCTGGGCGGCCGGCAATGTCGATCCGGAACAATACGAGTGCCCGTACGAAGTCAAACTCGACCGCAAGGCCATCGGCGGCCACCTGACGTTCTCGCAGGGGCCGAGGATCTGCCCCGGTGCCGGAATCTCGCGGTTGGAGCAGACCCTCGCGTGGGATCGACTGCTCGATCGAATCGAGCACCTCGAGTACGGCGAGGGCAATACGTTCCTTCACCAGCCCGGCATCATGCTCGGCACGCTCGAACTGCACCTCGCGTTCAGCAAGAAGAGCTGAGCGCGAACGCGTCGGCTATCGCTACTGCGCGTTGAGTTCCTCGGGTAGCCCGCGCCCCATCAGGTCGACGAAGTTCTCCGCATAGAATCGATTCCGGACGTCTTCGCTGGCGTCGCCGAGGCTCTTCTCGAAGCGCTCGAGCGGACGGCGTCCGCCTTCGACGTGCGGGTAGTCGGTCGAGAACAGGCAGACATCCGGGCCGACCTGCTCGGTGATCCAGCCGACATCCTCGGTCGGGTAGGGGGTCGCGCGAATCTGGCGCTGCACGTACTCGGTCGGGCGCAGTGAGAGCTTCTGCAAGCGCTCTTCGTGGCGGCCGAATGCGTCGAATGCGGATTCCATCTGGCGCACCCAACTCGGCAACCAGATGGCGCCCTGTTCGATCACGCCGATGCGAAGTGCTGGGAATCGTTCGAGGACGCCGTCGAAGATCAGCGTCGCCAGTGTCTGCATCGGCGGGCCGGGAATGCCCATGTAATCGACGGAGCGAAAGTTCTCATCGCCGCCGTGGAAATCTGGCGGAATCGGCAAACCATTGTTGAAATAGCTGGGATCGATCAGGTCGCCCGTGCCGCCGACGTGGAAGACGACCGGAATCCCCGCTTCCTGCGCTGCGGCCCACAGCGGGTCGAGGCCGATGTGACTGGGCGAGTGTCCCTTCGGGCAGCCGGACGGAATCAACAGCGCGGCCGCACCCATTTCGAGCGCTTCGAACGCCATCGCGCGCGTCCGGTCGAAGTCCGCCAGCGGCACATAGCAGCTGGGGAGCGCACGCGGGTCGACCGAGCAGAACTCGACCATCGCGCGGTTGTGGGCCCGTGCGGCGCCATAGGCCAGATCGAGATCGCCGACGTGTTCCCAATCGTGTAGGCGTCGATTGTGAAAGGTGTTGAACACGAGCTGGCTCGAAACGCCGATCAGGTCGATGGCGCGTGGGCGATCGGCGGCGAGAAATGAGCCGGTCGCGGCGAAATTCTTGCGGTTCATGATTTCGGCTGCGTCGGCTGCGCGGTATTCGTCCGACGCGTGTTTTTCGGCGATCCGCGCGAATGCGGCATCGACGTCGGCGAGCTGGCTTTTGTTGTCGCCGGTCTGGCGCAACTCGTTCGCGTAGCCCGGCAGCGAGATGCGATCTCGAATCGACGGGTCCGCGTGATCTCGCAGCCAGTTCGGGGTTTCCATGATGTGGGCGTCGGCGTCGTGAACCAGGCGATTTTCGATATACGGCATGGTGTCAGCGTAGCGTGACACCCGTCTCGATTGAAAGTCCGATGCAGCAGACGATCCTCGACAGCGGATGACGTAGACTCGGCCGATGGCCTCCGACTCGCTGATCGATCGCGACCGCGCGCACGTCTGGCACCCGTATGCGCCGCCGGTTGCGGGCCCGCTGTTCGCTGTCACGGCGGCCGAGGGGGTGCGGCTGCAGTTGGCCGATGGCAGAGAGCTGATCGATGGCATGTCGTCGTGGTGGGCGGCAATTCACGGGTACCGACATCCGGCCATCGAGACGGCGGTTCGAGAGCAACTGGAGCGTCTGCCGCACGTGATGTTCGGCGGACTGACGCACGAACCGGCAGTGGCGCTGTGCGAGCAATTGTGCGCGCTGGCCCCCGAGGGTCTCGAGCGGGCGTTCTTGTGCGATTCGGGTTCGGTTTCGGTCGAGGTCGCGATCAAGCTGGCGCTGCAATACTGGCAGGCGCGTGCGCGCCCCGAGCGGACCCGGTTGTTGACGGTTCGTGGCGGGTACCACGGGGACACGTTCGCTGCGATGTCGGTCTGCGATCCCGACACCGGAATGCATCATCTGTTTCGAGGAACGCTCGCCGAGCAGGTGTTCGCCGAACGTCCGGCCCCGCGCTTCGACGAGCCGTGCAAGCCGGAACACACAGCCGATCTCGAGCAGAAGCTCGCGGCACACAGTCACGAGTTGGCGGCGGTGATTCTGGAGCCGATCGTGCAGGGGGCCGGGGGGATGTGGTTCTACTCGCCCGATTACCTGCGCCGTGTCCGCGAACTGTGTGACGAGTACGACCTGCTGTTGATCTGCGACGAGATCGCGACGGGCTTCGG
>JAJDAM010000653.1 GCA_029261905.1 Deltaproteobacteria bacterium | reverse complement strand
CTCCGGCTGCGCCGGGTAATCGCTGCGTGCAAGACTGCCGGCCCCGGCCGGGGACGCCCCAGCCAGACGGACTTGATGGTGGAGGCTTTGGCCCCCGATGGCCGTCGGGTTGTGCTGGGTGTCGAGGGGAAAGTCGACGAGTCCTTCGGCCCGGTCGTCGAGGGCTGGCTCGCGGGTGCCGGCTCGGATCGATCGGCTAGGAACAAGCTCGAGAGACTTCAAGGGCTCTGCGCTGGCCTTGGCTTAGATGAGAGCAAAGATGCAGTGCGCGCCCTCCGCTATCAACTGCTGCATCGAACCTATGCCGCGCTCGCCCATGCGAAGCGGTGGAGCGCCGACATCGCGGTTCTACTGGTACACAGCTTTGCTGCTGGGCCCGACACGACCAACCGCGACTCCTTCGCGGCCTTTCTCTCGGAGCTCGGCGTCACCGACGTACCCCCGACCGGTACGCCGGTTCGGATTGGCGCCCGAATGGGGACCGATCTCTGGGCGGTTTGGGTCGCGGATCGAGTACGGTGACGGAGCACCCGCTGAGCCCTCTCAGCCGTCGCTAGGCGCATCTACCAGCGCAATACCCTGAATGCGCGACTGAGTACCTTCGGCCCCTTCGGTGAGCCGCTGCTCAGCAGGCAACAGCTCTCCTATCCGGGAGAGGCGGGCTTCCGAGCGTCCAATTTGATCAGCGCTCACAACGACAGCAAGAACGCCGCATTCCGCCCACCGAGCGCTGCGCCCTCGGCATCAGACAGGTCGCGTGGTTGGGTCTTTCGATACAGCGGCCAGGACGGTTCGCGCATTCCTTCGGCGTGGGGGTAGTCGCTGCCCCACATGAAGATCTCGGGGGCGGCCAGGTCCATCAGGTGGGCGGCGCCTTCGAGGGCGAATGCGTTTACGCGCACCTGGCGTTTGAAGTATTGGCTGGGCCGCAGGCTCAACTTGGCGAGGGGGTGGCCGCGCTGTTGGGTGTAGAAGTGGAATGCTCCGTCGAGGTGCATCAGGAAGCCGGGGACCCAGCCGGCCGATAGCTCGAACACGCCGATGCGCAGGCGGGGGAACTGCTCGAGTTTTCCGTGGGCGATCAGGCTTGCGAGCGCGACGGCTGGGGCGAGGTAGAGGAAGGCCGTGTCCATCAGTTTGTTGACGGGTTCCGGGTCGAGCGCGTACCAGGCCGGATCGAGTGGCAGCGCGATGTTCGAGACGTGAAAACACATGGACATGTCGTGATCTTGAAGCGCCGCCCAGGCGCGATCGAAATGCGGATGGGCGAGCGCTTTGCCATCGACCGGGGACGGCGAGATCATCGCCAGCTTGCAGCCTCCCTTCGCGACGCGATCCAGTTCGGCGCAGAACCAATCGAGATCTTTCAGACTGAGGGTTGCGGCGGGAAACAGCCGTTGCTCGCAATCGGGCAACAGTTCGAGCAACCAGGTGTTGTAGGCCGCGAGGTTTGCGAACAAGGCTTCGGGTTGCGCGCTCAAGCGCTCGCCCCAGCCGAGACCGAGATTGGGGAAGAGGATCGAAGCGTCGACGTCGTTGCGGGCCAGGTTGGCGATTCGCTCGGCCGGTTGCCACGGATCGGCGATCGGGTGTTCGGGCTCTTGCCAGCTACCGCCTTCTGCGAAGCGCCTCTGCTGGTCGCCGATCAGCTCGGGATGGCCGGGTGTATGGGAATCGATGCGAAACAGACGTTCGCTTCGGTGAGTCAGCCAGGGCCAACCGCGATCATCGCGAGCGACGACGAGTGCATCATCGCGGTGCTTGGGGTCGATGTGATCGAGGTAGATCGTTTCTGGCTCCATCAGATGTGTGTCGGCGTCGATGATCGGACTCATGGCTGAACTCCCTCAACTCTCTCAACTCTCTCATGCTGGAGCTTGCCGGTGCGGACCTGGGCGACCGAAGCGTTGGCTCGGCTCGGCATCGTCGCGCCAACAGGATGCACTCGAATCGCACTGTCTGGCAAGATTCGATTGATGGTTAGTCACTCGAAGTAGCGGCTCCTTGCTCCGCGGTGATATGGGCATATCGTCTAGCCGTTGCGCAGCGTGATCTCGTGGAACGAACGCGCCGTGAACATCACGCGATCGAACTCTTGATCGAACTCGCGATCGAACAACAGGAGACCCCGCCTTGTCAGCCATCTTTCGGGACGCCTACAGCATCGACTATCCGATCGTCGATTCGGACGCGCACGTCAACGAGCCGCCCGAACTCTGGCAAGAGCGGGTACCCGCCAAATGGAAGGATCGCGCCCCGAAAGTGATCCACAGCGAGAAGGGCGACCTGTGGTCGTTCGACGAGGGGCGCGAGAAGTGGCCGGTGGGGCTGACGGCCACCGCGGGGTTGTCGTTCTTCGAGTTCAATGCGATGTCGAAGGGGGGTTATGCCGAGATGCGACCCGGCAGCTTCGACACCGACTCGCGTCTGTCCGACATGGATGCCGATGGAATCTACGCGCAGCTGCTGTATCCGAGCGTCACGTTGAAAGGAGCGCGGATCTATTCCGAGGAACCCGCGCTGCAGCTCGCCTGTGTGCGTGCCTACAACGATTGGCTGCTCGAATTCTGCGACGGTTCGAACGGCCGGTTGATCCCGCAAGCCATCATCCCGACGACCGGGGTCAGCGATGCGGTGGCCGAACTCGAGGGCGCGATGAAGGCCGGCCACAAGGGAGTCATCATTTCGTCGTTTCCGAATGGGACGCTCGATCCCAAGGAGGAAGACGACGCCTTCTGGCAGATCGCGCAGGAAGCGAACCTGCCGGTTGCCATCCACATCGGCAGTTTTCTGCCGAGCCAGGCCGCGCCGAAAGGCAAGCAGGCCACGAACCCGGGCGCGCTCTGGACGGGGCTGCGTTTCGTCGGCAAGGCTGCCTGGACGAAATCCGGCGGCCAGACACTGGGTGTCGTCTGCGACGTGCTCTTTTCCGGCGTGTTCCAGAAATTTCCGCGGCTGAAGATCGTGCTGGTCGAGGCGAACATCGGGTGGATCCCGACGCTGCTCGAACAGGCCGACGACATGTTCCGTCGCTATCGCTGGTACACCGGCGCGGTCGACGAAATGAACGGGATGCCGAGCGACGTGTTTCACCGCCAGTTCTACTCGACGTTCATGCTCGATACCGTCGGCGTCGAGTTGCGGCACCGGATGAACCTCGAGCACATCATGTGGTCGACCGACTACCCGCACAGCGGCTGCGACTGGCCCGATTCGCGCATCACGTTGGAGCGCGTTTTTCGCGGCGTTCCGGTTGATGAAGTGAAACTGATGCTCCATACCAACTGCAAGAAGCTCTACGGCCTCGACCACATCCCGGACACGCTCGACGGTTAGTATCGCCGTTCCGGACACAACACTAGACGCGGGTTTAGTCGCGATCCAAGATCCGCTGCGGTGAGTCCGTGAAGTCGCGCAGGCTTCCGTAGACGCGCTTGGCGTCTGCAAGGCGTTTCGCATCGAAGGTGTGACACGCTGCGCCGACAATCGGTGCGAACGTCGACGCTTCGTGGATCTCCTCGAAATCGTGACGCCGGCCGAGGCCGATGAACACGGCACGCTGCAGCACCCAGGCGGCCTCCGCGAGTTCGGCGTCGAGCTGCGCTGCACAGAATCGGTGAAACGCGCTACCCGACAGCCCGAGTCCAGCGAAGGAATCGGGCGTGGATTCGATCACGGTCGATGCGCGGACCTGCCAGCGGAGCAGTACCTCCCCATCACGCGCGAGTTCGACCGTCGCGCTGCCGTCGACCCGGTCTGGAATCGTCGCGTCGTAGCGCCGGCGCGGTTCACCACCGGCCGCCACGCGGCCGGCGTGTCGGATCGCGAGGCACGCGACATCGTGCAGGTGCGTGCACTGCGCGCGCGCATCGGTGTGACGAAGGAGTTGCGACAACGGCGCCGAGAGCGACACGCCTTCCATCCGATGCAGTGGCTCGACGGCACCCGGGCAGGTCGTCCACGGTACGCGGACGTCCTCGCCATCGACCGACACCGCGCTCGTTCCGTCGTGCAGCAGACGTACCGCGAAATGATGAAAATCGTCGGCAAGCTCGCCGCGCACTTCGGGCCCATCCGCTTCCAACACGATCCGTCGCCGGTAACAACCCTTCCCGTAGCCGGCGCGAACCGGCACCGGGGGTGTCGTCGGGACTTTTTCACTCATGGTTTCGTTCCCATTCGGCCCCGGTTGATCCAGTCCACCGTCGCGCGATGATACCCGCCGTCCGGGCTCACCGCGTTCATGCACTTCGGCCGCGACTGTGTGAGAATTCCGGACGCATCGATGCGCACCGAGCCGGGCGAGTGGAGAAAGAGTAGAGAGCGAGTAGAGAGGGAGTCGAAATGGATCTTGGAATTGCCGGAAAGACCGCGGTCGTGGCAGGCGCGTCTGCAGGCCTCGGTTTCGCCAGTGCCAAAGCCCTCGCGGAAGATGGCGTTCGCGTCGCGATCTGCAGCCGTGACCGCTCCCGCATCGAGGCTGCGGCCAAAGAGATCGGGCATGACGTCGTCCCGCTGGTCGCGGATGTCTCGAACGAAGCGGGTGTGCAGTCACTGATCGAAGCGGCGACCGAGGCACTCGGGACGATCGACATCCTGGTACCGAACGCCGGCGGCCCGCCGCCCGGGTCGACGATGAATACGACGATCGACGCGTACCGAAAAGGCATCGAGCTATCGATGATTTCGACGGTGTCGATGTGCCTGGCGGTCGCTCCCGGAATGCAGGAACGTGGCTGGGGCCGAATCGTTGCGATCACGTCCAGCGGTGCGCGAAACCCGATCCCGTTTCTCGCAGCTTCCAGCGCCGCGCGCGCGGCAGTCACCAGTTTCTTGAAGAATCTCGCCAGCGAACTCGCGCCGTACGGTGTCACCGTCAACTCGGCTCAGCCGGGCATGCACGCGACGGCCCGCATCACGCAGCTCACGACGGTCGAAGCGGCGGCCAGGAACGTGCCAACGAAGACGCTCGGCGACCCGGCTGATTTCGGACGCGCCGTCGCGTTCCTGTGCTCCGACGCAGCGAAGTTCATTACCGGCACCGGGCTGCTGATCGACGGCGGTCAGAGTAGCTACCTGCTCTGACCCACTCGCCGGTCCGCTAGGCTGAAATCCCGTCCCGCGCGACGCCCCGCAGAGCGCCGCAAGAACATCGGATCGGAACGTCGACGGTCATCAGCAGATTCTACCGGGTGCCGTACAATGCGCTCCTACGCGCCAGACCGATCGATCTCCAATCAACGACCCAACTGCTTTCACCGACCCCGAACCAGCTCCCCTAAAACAAAGAACACGAGGACACCCCAATGACGAGCCAGCCCCCCGCAACCGCACTTCAACTCCGTTCTACCGTGACGAAAAACGGCAAGCTGGAGCTTTCGCTCGTAGACGTCGACGTCCCGAAGCCCGGGCCCGACGAGGTCCTGGTTCGGGTCGAGGCGGCCCCCATCAATCCCTCCGATCTGGGACTGCTGTTGGGGATGGCCGACATCAGCACCGCCAAGGCCTCCGGAACCGCAACCCGGCCCGTGGTGACCGCGACGGTTCCCCCCGGCCTGCTGAAGGGAATGGCGGCGCGCTTCGACCAGTCGCTGCCGGTTGGAAACGAAGGCGCAGGCGTGGTCGTAGCCGCAGGAGAATCCGACGCGTCCCAGGCGCTGCTCGGCAAGACCGTCGCGATCATCGGCGGCGCGACCTACTCGCAGTATCGCTGCGTGAATACGCGAATGTGTCTGTTGCTCCCAGACGGGACCACTCCCCGCGAGGGCGCATCGTGTTTCGTCAATCCACTGACCGCTCTCGGCATGGTCGAAACCATGCGCAACGAAGGCCACACGGCCCTCGTGCACACCGCCGCCGCATCCAACCTCGGCCAGATGCTGAACAAGATCTGCCTCCAAGACGGTGTCGCTCTGGTCAACATCGTGCGAAAACCCGAACAGCAAAAGCTGCTCGAATCCATGGGAGCCAAGTACATCTGTGACTCGAGTTCCGAATCGTTCCAAGCCGACCTGACCCGAGCCCTCGTCGAAACCGGCGCCACCATCGCTTTCGACGCAACGGGCGGCGGAAAGCTCGCCAGCCAGATCCTGACCTGCATGGAAATCGCGGCCAACCAGAACTCCAAAGAGTTCAGCCGCTACGGCTCTACCACGCACAAGCAGGTCTACATCTACGGAGGCCTCGATCGTTCGCCGACTCAACTCAACCGAAACTTCGGCATGGCCTGGGGAATCGGCGGCTGGCTCCTGACCCCCTTCCTCCAAAAGGTCGGCCCCGAAGTCGGCCAGAAACTCCGCGACCGAGTCGCATCCGAAATCAAGACCACCTTCGCCAGCACCTACAGCGACGAAGTCTCCCTCACCGAAGCCCTCCAACTCGAATCCATCTCAGTCTACGCAACCCAAGCAACCGGAAAAAAATTCCTCATCAACCCCAACAAAAACTAACCCTCCCGAAATCAACCCAAAGCGGAGGCGGCCAGGGGTGGCCTCCGCGGAAGTCAAGCACAGCGCTCTTCGCAATCGAAAACGTCACTTGGCCGCGAATACACTGAATCACGTTCCCACCCAGAAACAAGGAAAGCGAGCCATGGAGCGGAGGCCACCCCTGGCCGCCTCCGCGTCTCCGACCAGAATTCGCGCCGGAGCTTGAAACCGGAAAAACAGAAGCGCGACCCGCGAAGGGCCGCGCTTCCAGTCAAACGAGTCAATGCGAGCCAAACGCTCGCCCAATAAACGGCGCGCTACAAAAGCTCCTCCGCGAGCAGTTCGAGCGCCTCCACCTGCGATGTCCCGATATTCACCGTGTGGACCCAATTCTTGTTGCCCGCTTCCTTCCAAGCCTGCAACCGATCCCGAATCCGATCCGCCGGCCCGACCAGGTGGCACGCGTCGACCAATTCGTCCGGCACCGCCATCGCCGCCTCGGCCTTCTTCCCGTCCAGAAACAGGTTCTGAATCTTCTCGGCCGCCTCTTCGTAACCGAGTCGCTTCGTGAGATCGTTGTAGAAGTTCTTGTTGCGGGCCCCCATGCCGCCGATGTACAGCGACATGTGACCCTTCACAGGCATCCGCGCCTTCTCTACATCGTCCGCAATGATGCAGGTCGCGCCCGGTACGATCGCGAAGTTTTCCAGGCTCTTGTTGCGCCCGGCCTTTTTGAATCCTTCTTCCAGGTGCGGAAGATAGACCGAGTCGACTTTCTCCGGATCCAACATCATCGGGAACACGCCGTCGGCCACCTCGGCCGCACAACGCAGGCCGTTGGGCGAGATCGACGCCGTGTAGATCGGGATGTCCGGGTTGCCGTGCAGGATGCTCTTCAGCGGCTTGCCAAGACCGGTCGTTCCCGGTCCCGACGTCGGGATGTCGTAGATCTCGCCATGAAACTCGAGCGGTTTTTCGCGCGCCCAGATCTGGCGGATGATCTCGATGTACTCACGGGTTCGCTGCATCGGCTTTCCGTACGGCACGCCGTACCACCCTTCGACGACCTGCGGCCCCGATGGCCCGAGGCCGAGGATGAAGCGACCCCCCGAAAGGTGATCGAGTGACATCGCCGTCATCGCGGTCATCGCCGGCTGTCTGGCGGGCATCTGCATGATCGAAGTGCCGATCTTGATCTTCGTCGTCTTGGCCGCCACCCAGGTCGCGGTCGTCACGGCATCGTTCCCGTACGCCTCGGCGGTCCAGGCGGAGTCGAACCCGAGTTCTTCTGCACGCAATATCAAGTCCATGTTGATCTTGACCTTGGGACCGAATCCCACGGCACCAATACCGAGCCTCATGCTGTCTCCTGTTTTCTCTGTTGGGGGTTGTTGGGAGGGAGGACGCCAAACGAGTCGAGCGCCCGATCGCCGCAACGTCGCAAGATAGTGGCATAGGAAATGTCACTTTTGCCACTTTCGCCGTTCGAGATTGCGATCCGAAACGAACGGGACCGCTGTCAGCCCGCGCGGACGACCAGATACTCCTCGCGCGGGAAATGCACCACCAATTCTCCAGCACGCTCGGTATGGCGGCGCACCGCAATCTCGTGGACATCGTTGATCACGAGTTCTCCCGCGACGGCGCCCGAACCGACCTCTTCTGGCATCACGATCACGTTCTCTCCCAGCTCGATTCGATCGGCATCGTCTCCCGACGCATCGCCAGGCTGCGCGATCGAGGCCGGCTCTGCGTCGCGCGCGATCGCGACGGCTTCGGCTGCGTCGAGTTCGCTGCGGCTGCCGTGGCCGATCGCCGCGACGCGCGCCATCCACGCGGGCACATGCTCGAGCGCATCGATCAGCTTCTTTCCAGCCGGAGTCACTCCAAGCATCATGATCGGGTGGTAGCCGGCGAGGTCTGCGATCCCCGGCGCATCGCCTTGCACGAAGCGTCTGCCGTCTCGAAGTTGCCGCTCGAACAGATCCAGATTCGCGCGCAATTGGCTCAGCTTCGCCGGAACGATCAGTCCGGCGCGAGAGAAGTCGACACCGGGTGCCATCTTCTTGCGGTCTTCCATGAAGGCCTCGTCGAATACACCTCCGGAACCCATCATCACGGTCACGACCATCATGAAGCTGGTCTCCGCCTGCCGGCACAACCCCCAGGTCGCGGCGTCGTCGCCCGCGGGAAACAGCGTCGGGTCGGGATACCGCACCTCGAGCGCACGCGCACAGATTTTCGTATCGCAATAGATGTCGGCACCGATCTGAAGCGTGGGCGTGCGGCGATAGCCCCCGGTGAGTTCGATGAGATCAGGCTTGGGCATCACGATCGGAATCTGCACCGAGCGCCACGCGAGGCCTTTGAGCCCGAACATGAGTCGGACCTTCTCGGCGTATGGAGACATATCGTAGTGATGGAGGATGAGATCAGTCATCGCCCCATACTAGGAACCATCGAGGTACAATCCCACCGAGAGGTAACCATGAAGACCCAAGTCCACCAGCGTTTCGAATCCAGGCTTCCGCAAGACGATGACCATCCCTACCGCACCGGTGCGTGGCGGCCGCAGAACACCGAATACGACGCGTGGGAACTCGAAGTCGTCGGCGAGATCCCGAAAGACCTCGCGGGCGTCTATCTGCGCAACACCGAGAACCCGCTGTTGCCCCCCATCGAGCGCTATCACCCGTTCGACGGAGACGGGATGCTCCACTCCATCTCGTTTGCGGGCGGCGAAGCGCGATATCACAACCGCTTCGTGCGTACCGACGGTTTCGTAGCCGAGCGTGAATCCGGTGAGGCGCTGTGGGCGGGTGTCGCCGAGAATCCGAAGGTCGCCAAGCGAAACGACGGGTGGGGGGCACGCCCGCGAATGAAGGACGCGTCGAGTACCGATGTCGTCGTACATCGAGGCGTTGCACTCACGAGCTTCTGGCTTTGCGGAGATCTCTATCGCTTCGATCCAACCACCCTCGAGAATCTGGGGAAAGAGACATTCGGCGGACGCTTTCCGGCCGAAGGCGTCTCGGCACATCCGAAGATCGATGAAAACACCGGCGAGATGCTGTTTTTCAACTACGGAACCGACGCACCCTACATGCACTACGGTGTCATCGATGCGGAAGGCGACCTCGCCCACTACATCGACGTGCCGCTGCCGGGCGCACGTCTGCCTCACGACATGGCGTTCACCGAGAACTTCGCGATCGTCAACGACTGCCCGATGTTCTGGGACCCCGACGCGATGCGCGCCGGCCACTACGTCACACGTTTCTATCCGGAGCTGCCGACCCGCTTCGGGATCATTCCACGACGGGGTTCGAGCCAACAGATCCGTTGGTTCGAGGCGGAGCCGACTTTCGTGTTGCACTGGCTCAACGCATTCGAAGACGGCGACGAAGTGGTACTCGACGGTTTTTTCCAATCGACCCCATCACCTGCGCGCGCACCCGAGCTGACCGTCAGCCAGAACATCTTCCGGTACCTCGACCTGTACGCGATGGGAACGCGCGCGCACCGATGGCGTTTCAACATGAAGACGGGCGCGTGCCGCGAAGAGCGGCTCAGCGATCGCATCATGGAATTCGGAATGATCAACGGCCGCCACGCAGGGCGCAAATATCGATACGCCTACAACGCGCTACCGGCCAAGGGTTGGTTCGGTTTCGAAGGAGTCATCAAGCACGACGTCGTGGCAGGAACCGAGG
>JAJDAM010000652.1 GCA_029261905.1 Deltaproteobacteria bacterium | reverse complement strand
GGTGGGCTGTCTGGAGATCGATCAGCCGTCCACTTTACGCGCTAGGGAGCGCCGCAGAGCAAATCGGGAAGGGGCACCTCGACACTCGCGTCGAGGTGGAGTCGAGCGACGAATTCGGCGTGCTCGCCGAAGCCTTCAATCGAATGGCTCATGAACTCGCGGGCACCACGGTCTCGGTCTCCAACCTGGAGAGCGTAATCGACTCGATGGCGGGGGCGCTGATCATCCTCGATCCCAACAGCCACATCAGCAGCGTGAACCGCGCCGCTCTGCAGCTCCTCGGTTTCGAGCGAAGCGAAATCCTCGGACGCAACTTCTCTGAGATATGTCCGGCGCACGCTAGCGAAGCGCCGCAGGCCTTGCGTTCGCGCGAAGACGGCATCGTTGCGATCGAAGAGAAGATATTCGTGAGAAAGGACGGCACCGAGTTTCCCGTTTCGTTCTCTGGGGCCGAACTTCGTTCGGAAGAAGGCGGAACCCGAGGATTCGTGTGTGTCGCCCAGGATCTCTCGGAGCGTAAGCAGATCGAACTGCAAATCCGTAACTCATTGCGGGAAAAGGAAGTGCTCATCCGAGAGGTGCACCATCGCGTCAAGAACAACATGCAGGTGATCTCGAGCCTGCTCGAACTCCAGGCGAGCTACGTCGACGACCCCGAAGTGGTAGAGAACTTCGAGCAGAGCCTGGGCCGCATTCGGTCGATGGCGCTGATCCACGAGCAACTCTTTCAGGCAGCCGACCTGGCTGAGCTCGACGTACGTGATTACCTGGAGAGCCTGACCTCCCATCTACTGCAGTCGTTCGGTCGCCAGAATACGATCGAGATCGAGTTGGAGGTGGACGATTTCTCCGCCGATGTCGACGAGGCGATCTCCTGTGGCCTGATCATCAACGAGCTGGTGACCAACGCCCTCAAGTACGCGTTCGGCGACGGAAAGTCAGGACGAATACAGGTTTCACTTCTCGAGGCCCCGGAAGGCAGGCGCGTTCTACGCGTCGCGGACGATGGACGGGGCATGAGCGAGCCCGGACCTTCGGGCCGACCCGATTCACTCGGCATGAGCCTGGTGCACACGCTGGCGCAGCAGCTCGGCGGCCAGATCGAAATCACGACGCAGAACGGTACCGATGTCCGGATTTCCTTTCCCGCAGCCAAGTCGGAACGGGTGGTCACTTGACGACGGCACGCAAGGTCCTGATCGTGGAGGACGAACTCATCGTCCAGCTGCACCTTCGGCGAATCGTCGAAGAGATCGGCCACCACATCTGCGGCGCCGCAGCCAGCGCGGAGCAGGCACTCCAGTTTGCCGAAAAGGATCCTCCCGAACTCGTGCTGATGGACATCCAACTCGCGGCAGGCGGAGACGGCGTCGAGACTGCGCGCCTGCTGCGCGAACGCTTCGATTGCGCGGTCGTGTTCATCACAGCGAATGCGGACACCGCGACCGTCGAGCGCAGCGAAATCGTGGGCGCCGCCGGCTATCTGGTCAAGCCCTTCACCAAGCCGGGCGTGCGCGCTGCGATCGCGACCGCATTCGTCGGCCACGACCGGCTGCAGCAGGCCCAGCAACGGGAACGTTCGTTTGCTTCCGTGCTCGCGAGCCTCGGCGACGCCTTGCTCGTGACCGACTCGCAGTTGCGAATCAGCTTCGCGAACCCGCGCGCCGGCGAACTGATCGGACGCCCACTGTCTCAGCTGTACGACGAACCGATCAACGAAGTCCTGGAGTTCGCAGCCAGTAGCGATTCCCGCGCACTCGCCGACGCGTTCGAACGGTGTGAGAGCCAGCGAGAACCCGAGTCCATTTCGCGCCTCGAGCTACTCGATAGCAACGGAGACGAGCATCCCATTTCGATCCACATGGAAGCGGTGGTCGAACAGGGACGCGCGATGGGTCTCGTCGTCAGCATCCACGACCTGACCCGCGAACCCTCGCCAGCGAGCTCCGCCGCGAGCGACAGCCTGGCCCCTTTCGGTGCGGGCACACGACTGCTCGTCTACTCGCATGACACATTGGGCCTGGGGCATCTGCAGCGCAGCCTGAACCTGATACGCGCTCTGCTGGAACGTCATCCAGCGCTGTCGATTCTGCTCGTCACCGGTTCACCGATGGTGCATCGGTACGCCATGCCTCAGGGCGCCGATTACCTGAAGCTACCCTCAGTGCGCAAGGTGGGATCCGATCGCTACGAGGCGCGATCGCTGTCGGTCCCCGAGTCGGGAATTCACACCTTGCGAAGAAATCTGCTGCTGCGCACAGTGCGCGATTATGACCCGAACGTGTTATTGGTCGATCACTCCCCCACCGGCATGTTAGGCGAGCTGCGACCAAGCCTCGACTGGCTTCAGAGCCAAGGGCACTGCACCCGCATTCTGGGTCTACGAGACATCATCGACGACCCCGACGACGTCGTTGCGCAGTGGGAGGAACAGGGCGTGTACGACGTTCTGCGAGAGCTCTACGACCAGATCGTGGTGTACGGCTCTCGGGAAATCTACGACACGGTCGCGAGCTATCGGTTCCCAGCGGACCTGGCCAGCAAGGCCCAGTTCGTGAACTACGTCTGTGCACAGCAGACTTCTGGGCGGATGGATGACAATGCCGAAGTTGCTGCCCCAGCTGAGCCTTCGGTCGTTGTCTCGATCGGTGGCGGAGACGGCGGAGCCGATGCCGTGATCGGCTCCTTTCTGACCATGATCGAACGCTTCTCCTCGCAGGTCGATTTCCATGGCGAAATCTTGACCGGCGCGTTCATCGATCCCGACCAATTGGAGCGCTTTCAGGCGCAAGCCCGCGATCTACCGGTAACGATTCACGGGTTCGTGCCCTCGGCGCGGGACCTGATTCGCAGAGCCGATCTGGTGGTGTCGACAGCGGGCTACAATACCTGTGCTGATCTGCTGTCGTACGCGCGCCGGGCAATCTTGATTCCACGCGTGATGCACCGACAAGAGCAGCTGATCCGCGCTCGACGGCTTGCCGAACTCGGACTGGTCGATTGCCTGCATCCCGACGAGGTCACTCCGGCGCTGCTGTTCAACACGATTCGGGCTGCACGCAGCGACGCGCGCGAGCCGCTCAGCGAGGCGCGAGCAGCTGGCACTGTCGCGCTCGACGGCGCAGAACGATTCGCCGACTTCTGCGCCGGTCTACAGATCAGGCAATAACGCTCTCATGGAGCCGGCCCGATGCTGACTGCGTCCGATACCCAGCTGGTAGAACGCGACACCGCGCTGCCGGGACTGGCCACATTGATCGACCCCGAACGCATGCTCGAGGCATTGCGCGCATCCGCATCGGTTCCCGATCCGGATACTCTGCACCTCGAATCGCTGCGCTACAGGCCCGCAACGCTGTGTGTCGCGACTTACACGCTCGAGTCTCGGGGACAAAAGAGCACGGGTTATGCGAAGGCACTACCGCGCGACGCAACGCATGAACCGCGCGGCCCGGCATCTCTGATCGAACCGTTGGTACTCTTCTGCAGATTTCCGGAGGATTTGAAGCTGCGCGCACTATCGCAGCTGGGCAACGTCGAGCGCCGACGCGCGATGCTCGCCCGTGTGCTACCCGAGCGACACGATCTGCATCCTCTCGCGCCAATCACCGTGAGCTACAAGCCCGAACGCCGATACGTCGCTCGACTCGGCCCGGAGCGCGAAGAACACGTGGCGCTCAAGTTCTTTCGGAGGCGAAACTTCGACCGCTCGCATCACCACGCTGGCATCGTGAATGCAGGCCGGGCGCTGGCCCTTCCGCGGTGGATCGGTAGCAGTGAACGCGACCGCATCGCAGCCATGCCCTGGATCGAAGGTCCGATGCTGCGTGATCTCACTCGACGAAGCGAGCCCGATCTGTCGGCGGTATCGAGTACGGCCTTGGGTTTGGCCGAACTGCACACTCAAACCGCGGCTCTCGAAACAAGCGACATCGAGCAGGATGTCGCTCAGCTTCACACCGCCGCCGAGCTGTTGGGCTTTCTCTTACCCGAGCAAGCCGAACGAACCGCCGAGCTGGCCAGCCGATTGTCATCGCGAATCCGCGCGATGCCGCGCGGCGATGCCCTCATCCATGGCGACTTCTACGCCAAACAAATCGTACTCAACCGTGGCCGCGTCTACTTGCTCGACCTCGATACGCTCTCTCGCGGTGACCCACTCGTGGACGTGGGGCTATTCCTTGCGCATCTGGAACGAGACGTCGTTCTGCACGCCATGGACGCTGAGGCAGCGCGAGCGGTCGGGGAAGTGTTCTGCGAGCGCTATCAACGGGAAGCGCAGCACTCTCTCGACGGCGCAGCAGTTCACACCGCGGCGAGCTTGCTACGGCTGGCGAGCTATCCGTTTCGGATACGCGACCCGCAGTGGCCCGATGCAATCGTACGCCTGCTCGGCCGGGCCGAGACGCTGCTCGCCGGCTAACGACGTCAGCCTGTCAGGGCTGTACCCGGCGCCTCACGCGTGCCAACAACGACATCGCCGCGAGCGACATCGCGTACATGGGAACCACGCCCGGTTCTGGAACGAGACTGAAGACTTCGATCGGGTCGATCTCGCCGTTTCCGCTGCCGTCGACCAAAAACATCCGGGTGACCGTATCCACACCCAAGATCGTCTTCAGCGGATCGAGATCGAGATAAATGATGCTGAGCAGGCCGTTGTGCGGTGGTACATCGAGGGTATCGATATCCGCACCCTCGAGGCCGCCGCTGAAGCTCAGGAAGATGAACTCACCGGTCACCAGCGGCGAACCGGGATCGAGCTGCCCGGCCTGCAGAATCACGCCGAAGTCGTCGGTGGCACCACTCTCGCGAAAGCCCGTCGGTCCCAGGTTGGACTCGACGAGTGCGAGTTCGAATCCGCGCCGCGTCACCACGTTGCTGAGACCACTATTTGGCGCGCCCGGTTCTCCGAGCGCGTCCGCGTAGTGAATCTCTTCGCTGGGCGCGAAACCGTTACTGCGGGTCGGTGTCTCGGCGATCGTGAACTCCTTGGCCTGTAGCAACGTCTGTCCGGCATTGAAGCTGTTGTCATAGCTGGTCTTTCCGCTCTGCACTTCCGCCGACAACAAGACCGTTTCAACGAGACTCGGCCGTCCTGCCGGCCCGGGAATCTCGATAAACTCGATCGGCAGGGTCGGGAGCTGGGTCACGAGGGCCGTGACGACGATCGGGTCGG
>JAJDAM010000651.1 GCA_029261905.1 Deltaproteobacteria bacterium | reverse complement strand
GGCTATCGGTCTCGTGGCTGGGTCGCACGGACGACAGCAGCTGCAGACTCGAAGGAGAGAGTCGAGGTTCGCGGTTCGGGCCGGCTGAACCCTTCCAGCTGCTCGCGAACAACACCGTGGAGAAGCATCTTCTTCGCTTGGTGTCGTTGGTAGTCGGCCGACGCGGTCCCGCTGCGAGAACCGGCGTGGGGAAATGCCGCTCAGGACGTTAAGCACGCACCGGGGATGCAGCAAATCCGTCCGAGGCGCGACGGGCAGCAGGGGCGAACGCATCCCGAACCGGCTGCCCGACCGCCGTTCTACGGGCGATCACGAGGACGTTTTCTTCAGCGATTGGCTGAGTTGATTCGCCACGCGTTGGTCGTGGAGCATCGCCCGATGGCCGAGGCCGCAAAGGATTGGTGGAGCATGGGACGAACAAGCTGGGCCTTGGCTCGCCTTCCGGGTAGTGGTGTTATGTCAATCCCCCTGCGTGGTCCCGGTGGCGGGTCTCGCGCTGCTCGGGGCCGCGCACGTCGCGCGAGCCCGGCGGCCCGGCAGGCTCGCCGCGGGTCTTCGGGCTCGCGATTCGGGTCCATCGGTACGAGCCGACCCACGCGAGAATTGCCAGTGCGATCGCGAGGTTGTGCGCGTTCACGCGCTGATCACGGGCTCCTGTCAGGCTGTCGTCCAGTCACAGGAGGCCAAACGATGACACGAACCCACGCGCTTTTCACCCTGATCGCCGCCACGCTTTGGGCAGGCACTGCGGCAGCCGTCGACGGCGTCGTCGAGATCAACGAGACGTGCGCCGCATTGGCGGGCTGCTTCAGCGGCGACACCGCGGGCTACCCGGTCACGATCGATGGCAGCGCGGGCGGGAGCTACCGGTTGACGAGCAATCTCATCGTCCCCAACGAGAATACGGACGGGATCGTCGTGAGCACTCCGAGCGTGACGATCGATCTGAACGGGTTCGAGATCGTTCGCTCCGGTTGTGAAGGCGCCATCTTCGACTGTACGCCGGTTGGTGGCACGGGGATTGGCATCGCGCTCCAGGGGTTCTCCTCCGCTTACCGGGGGATGGTCGTCAAGAACGGCAGCATCACCGGAATGGGGTCATCCGGAGTCCAGGTCGGCGAGTCCTCGACGGTCACCGGTCTGCACGTGCGGTGGTGTCGAGACCTTGGGATCGGCGCCTACGCAGGTTCGACGGTCGAGGGCAACATCGTCGACGGGAGCACGTCCGGGATCAGCGTGTTCGGGGCATCCCGGGTACAGCGCAACGTCGTGACGAACTTCACCAACTCGGGAATTCTATTGCAGGCAGATGGTGGATACGGCGACAACGTGGTGAAGGGCACCGGCACGACGATCTCCGGCGGCGTGAACATGGGGGGCAACGTCTGCAACGGGAGCGCGACGTGTCCGTGAGCCGCTGGGTCACCGCCATCGCGCTGTGGCTCATGCCGAGCGCGGCCCTCGCACAGGCGATCGTCGCCGCGTCGCCCGACGTCACCGTCGGGCTCGGCGCGAGCCCCGTCGTCGCAATGGATCACGACGTCGCCATCGACGACCAGCAGGGCGGAGTCGCGCTGGAGGACCTCGGAGCGCTGCCCGCCCGGGCCGACGTGATCGGGCTGGGTCTCGACGTGAACGGAGATCGGCTCGTCGCCGTGGACACCGTGATCTCGCTCCCGGGCGGAGTGATCGCGCGGCCCGGGGACGTCGTGCGCTACGACGGTGCGAGCTACTCGATCGAGTTCGACGCCGCAGCCGCGGGCGTGCCTGCCAGCGCACGTACCGACGCGGTCTCGCTCGCAGCAGGCGGGCTCCTGCTCTCGTTCGACACGACCGTCAGCCTGGGTGAGGGCATCCTTGCCGCGGATGAGGACCTCGTAGTCTGGGACGGCGCCTACTTCAACTGGGTCTTCATCGGGAGCTCCCAGGGACTGGACGCTCGGCTCGACATCGACGCGGCCCAGGATCTCGGTGACGGCAGCTATCTGATGTCGTTCGACACGGCCGGAGAGATCGCGGGCATCGCGTTCGACGACGAGGACGTCCTGCGCTTCGACGGCTCGACGTGGAGCCTCGAGGTCGACGGCAGCGCGATGGATCCGGCCTGGCAGAGCGCAGACCTCGAAGCCGTGGTCGTGCCCGAGCCGGCAAGCCTGTTGGGACTCGCCGCCGGTGGTTTCTTGCTCGCCGCACTGGCGCGCCAGCGGTCGCGGGATCGGGATCGGGGACAAAGGTTTTCAAGTCTTGGCTTCCGCCCCAGGGTCCGATGACAGCGCGCTGAGTCTCGGAGGGCGGGACCGGACGAGGGCTGTCTCCGGGTGCGGCGCGCGCAGCTTGAAATCGCCCCATTGCGGCTCTGCCATGACGCCCGGACATCGAGCCAGAACCGCTTGATCGTCCTACCCCCCAACCCTTTCGCTCTAATTCTCGACGTCGGCATCTCCTGGGATCGCCGACCTGGGCCCTTCGCGACTCGCAAGGAGGAAGGCGACCAACTCTTCGGCCGTCTCGAACGTCTCCCGGCGAGACGTCGACACGTGCTCGACACGACCGCTGCAGCTGGACGACCCGTCCGCGTCCAACCACACCACGAACGACTCGTTGCGCATCGCGAGACTCCCAGTGTTTTGGCGTTTTCAGTCAGGCTCGCGTTGCCGCGTGATCGGAGCGTGAACGCCGCCACCGCACGTCGCGCTACGGCACCTCGGAAAGAGAGTGGGCGAGCGCCCGCAGATCCGGTCCCGGCTCGGCATCGAGTTCACGACGCAGGATGCGGATCGCCTCGTCGACGATCCGCCTGGCCGTGCGGCGCTCCCCGCGCGCGACCTCGGCTTCGACCCGGGCGCACCAACAGACCTCGTCGGCCGGGTCCAGAGCGAGCATGTGGTCCGCGAGTTCGGCCGCTTCGGCGGGCCGGTCGCATTCGAGCAGCGCGCGGATCGTCGTGCGCCCCGCTTGCGCGAAACGCGCCTCGAGGCTGCGCCGCAGCTCGAGCGCCCAATCGTCGAACGTGTCCGGCAGAAACGCGCCTCCGTAACTCCGCACGGCCTGACACCGCAATTCGAGTGCGGTCTCGCCGCTCTCCCGCGCGGCGCGATCGAGCAGCTCACTCCAGGTGGTGACGTCCCAGGCCGCCAACGTCTCTTCCTGGACGCCGATCATCTCACCGTCGACCGCGAGCCACCGCTCCCGATCGGTCGCCGAGCGCTCGGGTTGCAGAACCTTTCGCAGCCGCGTCAGTGCGGCGCGAAGGCTGCCTCGCGCGTTGGCGGGTTCCGCGTCGGGCCAGAATTCGGCCCCGAGCCGTTCACGCGACAGGGGTCTGCCACCGGCGGCGAGCAGCCGCTGCAGCAACCTCGGCGCGCTCCGTCCCCGCCACGCTCGCGACTCGATCGCGATGCCCTCGCGTTCCAGACCGAACGTGCCGAGCGTGACGATTCGCAGCGACGGGGTGTGCTCGCGGGCGTCCGAGCCATCGCCAAAACGGGCGTCGAGTCCGTACGCTCGCGCCGTGCGCGAAGCCCAGGCGAGCAACTCCGCATCGACATCCGGAATCGGTGCGCGTAGATCGACTGCACTCGCTGCACGACTTGCGCGCTCGAGGTGCGCTCGGCAACCCGATGTGTCCCCGGCCAGTTCGGCGATGCGTGCCAGCGCGATGTGCGAGGCGTGCTGGCTCGCGGGGAGGA
>JAJDAM010000650.1 GCA_029261905.1 Deltaproteobacteria bacterium | reverse complement strand
GGCGACAGCGACACTTCGACGATCACGTATTCCACATCGCCTTTCGGCCGCTTCACGATGACCTCGCTGCCTTCTTTGCGACCGAGCAGCGTGCGGCCGACTGGCGAATCCATGCTGATGTAGCCACGAGAGACATCGAATTCGTCAGGCCCGACGACGCGGTAGATGGTCTCGACCCCCTGATCGTCTTCCAGCCGCATCCAGGCACCGAAACAGACCTTGCCCGGCTCACTGCGGCTCGTGTCGGGGTCGATGATTTTCAGTTCCTTCAGGCGCTGGTCGAGAAATTCGACGCGGCTATCAATTTCGCTCAGCCTGCGTTTACCGTACTGGTAATCGGCGTTCTCGGAGCGGTCGCCCAATGCGGCGGCAACGCGAACCGCTTCAGCGACCTTGGGTCGTTCGACCCGCCAAAGGTGGTCGAACTCCTCGTTCAGCGCCCGGGCACCTTCGGGCGTGATATACGGCGAACCCGGCGGTCGTTCTGTTCGTTTCCGAGACATCGAATGGAAGGGTAGGGCGGTTCTCGGCATTGCGCGCTTCGGATCGTCGCAAACGAGCCGGGACTTGCATTGGGGTCCGAGGCCATCGGGAACTACCGTAGGCGGCGACGGTGTCGCTCGAGCCTCGCGGTGGTGAGTTTCGTCAGAAGTTGAGGCGTGCCTGGATGACGCCCACGAAGGACAATCGCTTGTCGTCAGGACCGAAGGCTGCCCCGGTGCGGAACAGGGATGCGGTGAATTCGAGCTCGAGCGGGCCCCATTCTTCGATTCCTATGATCACGTCCCACTCGTGCCCGATGGTGCGGTGGCGTCCGTCGGGATCGCGCTTGAATTCGACGTCGCGAACGAAGTTCGCGGCCTCGACCTGCCGGTAGTAGTGGTAGACGAACTCGATGGAGCTGTGTTCGAACAGCGGGAATCCGAGGGAAGCTGTCGCGATGTGCAGGTTCGAGACTTCCGGATCGATCAACTCGCCGTAGTAGCGAAAGCTGTCGACGCCCCGGAACTTGTCGTTGTTGTCCTGCAGCCCCGTCTGGCGAAAACTCCCGTCTGTTTCCTTGCCGGCTTTGGCATCGCCGGAGCCGTAAGCGTAGGCGACGGTAAGGCGAGGACGAGTCGGCAATTTCGTTTGCCAAGTCATTCCCAGATCCAATCCCCAACCACGGACGCGGTGGCGATTCACCGATGAGACCCGCCGCCCTTCTGTTGGCCCCGCCAGGTCGTAGAAGGTCTCGTGTCCGACGACGCCGGCGGCGTGGATCCAGTAGTGCAATGTGCCCGGCCTGCCGAGCTTTCGACGTCCTGACGCCGACACGCCGAACCAGGTGAGGTCGGCGTCGCTCTCGTCGTCGAACTTGGGCGTAATGCAGCCCGCTGTGAAAAAGGGACTTGGCGGCAGGTTCGGCGGAAGTGGGAACAGGCAGTTGCCCTGCGGCAGGGAACTCGAATGGTCGTTCTGGTTCAGCACGTAGACTGCGACTTCTTGCTTATCGAACCACTCGAATTCTCCGAAGGCGATAATCCGTCGCACGTCCTTTTCTTCGGGATCGATGTAGTCGAAATCGTCGGAGGTCTTGAACAACTCCTCCGCGAGTGCGATTTGAAAATGGAGCCGTGCCAGATCGAACCGGACGCGAATCGCGTCGAGGTCCGCGTCCCACCACCACTCGCGGTCGTCCGAGATGCGCTGACGCCCCACTTGCAGGCTGAGTGGACTTCTAAACAAGTTCCCGAAGAACAGCCACGATTCCCTTCTCTCCACGATCCACTCGTCGCTCTCGGAGGTGTGGTCGGCCGTTACCAGGTTTGCCCATCCGACCCGGCCGCTCGCATAGACCGACATTCCAAATGGCAGCGGGTAGAACAGATCGAGCAATAGGCCTTGGTTGATACGCAAACGGTCGTCGGTGGGGAAGCGTCCCTCTGCGGAATCTTCCGGTTCGAGCGTGTCGCCATCTCCATCGGCGTCGTTGTCGTCCAGGTTCGTGAAGTCGAAGTCGAGCAAGCGGTTCTCTTCGCCAATCAATCGAAACGAGTAGCGCCCTCCGAGCGTGAGCGTCCGGCCAAACAGCGGCACGCCGAACTCCCGGGCGGCTCGCTTGCGGTCGGGCCTGCGAATCAGGAGTTCTTGCTGTTCGGTCAGCGGTTGAATGTCGCCGGCATTTTTTCGCGCGACCCCGCGTGGATCCGGGTTCGGTTCGCTCGAAGCCCGGTCACCGCCGTTGCTGGAACTCGGCTGTGCGTTCTCTTCCGATGAGGCCGATTGCCCCAGGTGCGCTCCGGTCGTCATGAGAACCAGGCTGAGAGCGACGAGCTTCCATCCACGAAACCCCCAGGTCGCAACGGCTATCGGGCTACGAAGCACGGGAATCCGGGTTCACTGTCCAATGGTCGCCAGTCCGTGTATGCATTGCAACTGGGTCCGCGCATACGACGCAATCACGATCCTCGCGGGGGAGTGTCACGTGGTGCATGTGATATTTTCGGTAGTCGAACCGAACACGCATGACTGTGCTTCGCATCACAACGAATGAATCGGTTCTGGACGATGCTGCGTCTATCGGGAGATATGGATCCATGCTGAATCAGTTCGTGGCATCGGTTTTGCTGGCGGCGGCGTTCTCGATTGTCTGGGTGCACACCGCGCAAGCCCAGGTGCCTGATCACCCGCTGATCACCGAGGTGTTCCAGGATGCCGACGGCAACGACGGGCCCGCGGGTCGCCTACCCGGGAATCCGCACCAGGAGTTCATCGAGATCTATCTGCCGCTCTCGTCGGATCTGGTAGCAGGGCTCAACAAGGACGCGCTGAATCTCAGCTTTCTCGAGATCGAAGGAGACAACAGCAGCACCGGGCTCGGACGCGCCAACTACCGGATCGATCTCCCGACGTTCGATCTCGACCCGACCAACGGTCTCACGCCCGGGGCAGTGGCGCGCCCGCCGAGTGGCGTGGTCGTGCTGGGGTGGGTCGACTACGTAGGTGGGGATCCGCCCACCGGGCTGGCCGGTACACCGAGCACCCGCGTGGGTCTGGTGAACGGCGGCATCACATCCGCCAGCGAGTACACGTTTGTAGCCATCAACGGGGCGCAGTTCGACGGAACGACGAACTTTCCTCTCCCCGTGACGGTGTCGCACCAGGATCCGAGCTTTCCCGCCAATCCAATGACGGGCGTCTCCTATGCATCGAGTGGCGAAATCGAGCAGGGGTCCGCGGCCTATCTTCTGGTGAATCGCGATGACCCGGGTTACTCCGAGATCTGCGCTTTCAATGATCCGGGCCCCTGCAACTCGGCGGCGCAACTTCCCGCGGGTTCCGTTTTGCAAACATCGAGTTTGCTCGATGGGTTCGCGACCAACGACGATAACCAGTTCGATCCCACACAGCAGCCGACTCCGATTGGGGGCGGCATCGATCTCGATCTGGTGCTCCCAGCATTCGGAGCTTTCAGCCTGCTCGTTTCACAGCTCGCGGAAGATCTCCACGGCCACGCCAGGCTGTTTCTCGACAGTGTGAAGACGACGGAGGACGGATCTTCCGGGAACGAGGATCCAGCGTCGGACTCGTTGCTGTATCGCACGATCTCGAACAGTGGCGCCGTAGAGCCGACACCCGGAAGTGTTCATTTGTCGACCAGCCCGGCGGAACTCCAGCTTGGGAGCCCTTCCGCTCAGTTTTTCGAGGTGCTCGCTGATACGGTTGCGCGTCCCGCGATGAGCGCCTCGAACGTCGGCGGCAATTTTGGGATGAACGTGGTCACTGCGCCCGGGGCCAGTTCCAATCCGAGTTTCATCACCTTTTCGGACAGGGCTTCGGCCTTTCCCGCGGTAGGGCAGGTGGCAATCCATCCCGACCTGCGGGTGGAGACCTTCGCTGGAGCGCCCGGCGGTCACGTCGAAACAATTACTGTGCAGGTCGATGCATCCGCTGCTTCCGGGGGGGATCCGCTCGTCGTGAACGCGAGCGACTCTGTGGAGGCGACTTTCACCGTCTTCGAACCCACGACCGGTATGGATGCAGACAATCAGCCCTTTCAGGCCACGACGCTACTCGCGGTGCAGGTGCTCCCGGATCTGCCCGGCGTAGCGAACGAGTTGCTGGCTTCTAGCTTCGGCCAGCACGTTGCTGCGAATCTCGGTGGAGCGGTGGATGACGATCGTGGTCTCGGCAACCAGATGATCGATCCAACCACTGATTTCTCCGACCCGAG
>JAJDAM010000649.1 GCA_029261905.1 Deltaproteobacteria bacterium | reverse complement strand
CTACGGTCTGATTCGCGCTCCTTTCGAGATGACGCCCGATCCATCGTTTCTCTATCTCGGCGAGACACATCGGGAGGGGCTGGCGACACTCGTCTACGGTGTCCAGAAAAGGAAGGGCTTCGTGCTGCTCACCGGCGAGGTCGGCACCGGCAAGACCACGCTGCTGCACGCGCTGCTTGCGCAGCTCGATGCGACGACGGACTCGGCATTCATTTTCAATCCGCGGTTGGACGTTCTGGATTTCTTCCGGGTACTGCTCGACGAATTCGATATCGATGAACGGTGCGAAACGAAGGCAGAGTATCTGCTAGCGCTGAACCGGTTCCTGATCGAGCGATTGAAAGCCAACCGTACGGTTCTGCTGATCGTCGACGAGGCGCAGAATCTTTCCGCCGAAATGCTCGAGGAAATCCGGTTGCTGTCGAATCTCGAGACGTCGACATCGAAGCTGATCCAGATCATGCTGGTCGGGCAGCCCGAGCTGAACGAGATGTTGGCTCGCCCGGAACTCCGCCAGCTTCGTCAGCGGATCGTCTTGTGTCACCATCTTCGACCGTTCGATCAAAAAGAGATCGACGCGTACATCGACGAGCGGTTGCGACTGGCGGGATACACCGGGAAAGGCATTTTCAAACGCTCCGCTCGCAAAGAACTGGCGGCCGTGACGGGTGGCATCCCGCGGCTGGTCAATGTCGTTTGCGACGGAGCGCTTCTCACCGGGTACGGTCGCGAGCAACTGACGTTGGACGCGTCGATCATTCGGGAGGTCGCCGAAGGGCTGCGCCTCATCAAGGATCCTGTAGGAGACCCGGCTGACGCCGGAAGAACCGTTCGAAGACGACGCGGCTTCCTGGGCTTGTTCGGGTAGTCCGGTACCACGAAAAGGGGCAACGAGAAATGGCGAAGGTATATGACGCCCTGCGCCGGGCAGAAGAGGAGCGCAAGCGCCTGATCGGTGACGAAGTCACCCTGCCTGCTCCGCTCAATGTGGAACCGGTTGGGCCGGCGGCCAAGAAGGCGGATCGCAAGCCTTTCTGGAAGCGTGCGTCTCCGCGCGCTGCTGCCAAGCCAGTCCCGGATGGCTCGGCAGAAGTGAACAAGCGTCGGATCGCGTTGCTTCAACCCGATTCGTACGTCGCCGAACAGTTCCGAGCATTGCGCGGTCGGATCGAAGCGATATCGAGCCAGCGCCCGCTGCGCAGCATTTCGATCACGAGCGCGTTTCCCGGTGAGGGCAAGACGACGTGTGCGGTCAACCTTGGAATCGTCACTGGGATGTCCGTCGAAACGAAAGTCCTGCTGATTGATTGCGACCTCAGGCGCCCGAAAGTACACGTCTCGCTCGGACTCCATCCGGAGGTCGGTCTGGGGGAAGTGCTGGCCGGTGAGACTACGCTCGACGAGGCGATCATGACCGTGGAGGGGACCAACCTCGACGTACTCCCGGTTCGATCTCGTCCCCCGAATCCGTCCGAGCTGCTGGGTTCTCCGAAAATGACCAAACTCGTCGCCGAAGCTTCGGCCCGATACGATCGCGTGATCCTGGATACGCCCGCAGCTCTGGGCTTGCCGGACGCCAAGGCGGTCAGCGAACTCTGCGATGCCATGGTTCTGGTGGTTCGAGCGGACATGACCAACCAATCCGACATCCAAGCCGTGCTAGAAATCCTGGACCGCCGGCGTCTGCTCGGCATGCTGATCAACGGGGTGGATGTCCCCGAGGGCCGATACGGATACGCGAGGTAGCGAAACGTCCGACGTGGAGCTGCGGGATGTCCGGGTGGACTGACGGCCGGATCCGAATCACGGACTATCATCGGGTCAGGTTGCCGGTCTCCCGTCGGAAGCTTCGCAACCGTGAACTACATTCTCTTGCAGCCGAGGGGCGTTGCGCCGCGCCCGGGTTGATCCACTACGGCGCTGCGGATTGAATTGACACTGCGATGGAAGTCCAGCAGTACATCCTGCCAATAGCGGTCGCGTTCGGGGTCGCAGCCGTGACGACGCCCCTGGTGCGTCGATTGGCCCTGGGAACCGGTGTCATCGATCGGCCCAACGAGCGTTCGGTCAATCTGCGGCCGGATATGCCGTTGATGGGTGGGATGGCGATCGGGTTGGGCTTCGCAGCCGGCCTGGCCGTCGCGCTTCGTCAGATGTCCGGCGAGATCGCAGAGGGACGTCTGACGGGTCTCGCCGTTGGCGGGGCAATCGTCCTCGCCTCCGGGATCTGGGACGATCGTTTCGGGATGCGAGCGCCGATGAAATTCGCGCTTCAGATTCTGGCTGCCGTCGTTGCGATCTCGAATGGCTATCACATCGCCCATTTTACCGAACCGTTCACGCACACATCTTACGTGTTGGCCGATTGGCAGATGTGGCCGATTACGATCCTGTGGATCGTGATGATCACCAACGCGATCAACCTGATCGACGGTCTCGACGGGCTTGCCACGGGTGTCGCTGCAATCATCGCGGCGACCCTCTCGATCATCGCTGCCCAGCACGGCCCGGACGGGTTCGGGCTCTGGATCGGCCTCGCGTTGGTGGGTTCGCTGCTCGGTTTCTTGCCGTTCAATTTTGCGCCGGCTCGGATCTTCCTGGGCGATACCGGTGCACTGTTCATCGGCTTCGTTCTGTCGTTGATCGCGCTCGAGGGGTACCGGCAGGTGTCGTTGCTGACCTTCGTGGTGCCGATCCTGGCGTTGGCCGTCCCGATCCTGGATACGGGGTTGAGTGTGATCCGAAGAATCAAGAATCACTCGCCCATCTTCACGGCCGACCGCCAGCACATGCACCATCGCATGCTGGAAACGGAAGGCACCGCGCGAAGTGCCGTACTGCAGTTCTATCTGCTGACCGGCGCCTTTTGTCTGCTCTCGCTCGGGATTGCCCGCCTGGATGAAGCGTGGTGGGTCGGATTCTGTCTCGTCATCGTGGTCGTCTTGACGTTTCGGCTGGTCAGTAACCTCGGCGCGTTGGAATCAGAGCCGGCGGAACTTCCCGAAGATTCGCCCGACGCTCCACCCGCAGACAGTGCGCCGGAGAGCAAGCGGTGACGGGTGAATCGAAACGCCCCGAGCGCGTCCTCGTCACCGGAGCGGCAGGATTCGTGGGGTCGACGCTCGTCGATCAGCTCCTGGGCGAGGGGCGCGAAGTCACCGGGTTCGATTCGTTCGATCCGTTCTATCCCGAAGCTCAGAAGCAGCGCAATCTCGTCGCCGCGATGAAGGATTCCCGGTTTCGGCTGGTTCGCGGTGACATTCGAGATGGCGAGGCTGTCGCAAAGCTCTTCGACGAGGGGCGTTTCGATGGTGTCGTCCACCTGGCGGCGCTCGCCGGTGTTCGGCCCAGTCTCGAACGTCCGGCCGCCTATGCGGATGTGAACGTGAACGGCAGCAGTGTCGTCTGGGAAGCGGCCATCCGACACGACAACCCGCGAGTCGTGTTCGCTTCCTCTTCTTCGGTGTACGGGGAACGCGACGACGGCCCGTTTCTGGAAACCGATCCGGTCGAACGGCCCATTTCCCCCTACGCCGCGACGAAGCGGGCGGGTGAGCTCATTGCACACACCTTCCACCACGCTTGTGGACTCTCCATCATCTGTGCGCGGATTTTCACCGCCTATGGGCCGCGCCAACGGCCGGATCTCGCGATTCGCAAGTTCGCGGAGCTGATGCTTCAGGGGCGACCCATCCCCGTACTGGGTGATGGTCATGCGGTGCGCGACTTCACTTTCGTTGAGGATCTCGTAGACGGCCTGATCCGAGCGCTCGACCACGATCTCGGTTATGCGATCTTGAACTTCGGCGGTGGTCGGATGGCCAGCGTATTGGAGGTGATTGCGATTCTCGAAAAGACGCTCGGGGTGACAGCACAGATCGATTGGCTGCCGGCGCAGGTAGGCGACGTTCGCCGGACCTGGTCCGACACCACGGCTGCGCGCGAAGCGCTTGGCTATCGCCCGCAAACGTCTTTGGAAGAGGGCATCGGACGTTTCGCGCAATGGCTGGGAGAGTGCGAATGAGTTCCGACGGGAAGCGGCGCGCGCTGGTTACGGGCGGCGCCGGATTCGTCGGAAGCCATCTGGTCGACGGGTTGCTGGCGGCTGGCTGGGCGGTCCGGGTGCTGGACGATCTGTCTACGGGCGACGAACGGAACCTCGCGAGTGCCTCGGATCGGATCGAGTTCATCCGCGGCAGCGTGTGCGACGAACAGGACACGAAACGGGCCATGCAGGACATCGAAGTGGTGTTCCACGAGGCCGCGGTACCCTCGGTGCCCAAGAGCGTCGCCCATCCGCTGCTCACGAACCGTGTCAATCTGGGCGGCACGCTGTGTGTGCTCGAAACCGCGCGACACGCGGGAGTGAGACGCGTGGTGTTCGCGGCGTCCTCGTCGGCGTACGGAGACACCGAGGTTCTTCCGAAGGTCGAGACGCTGCCGGCGTCGCCGCGGTCCCCTTATGCGCTGCAGAAATACACCAGCGAGGTGTACTGCGAGCTCTATTTCCGGCTCTACGGCCTCGAGACCGTCGCGCTTCGTTACTTCAATATCTTCGGCCCGAGGCAGAACCCGAACAGCGACTATGCCGCGGTCATTCCGAGCTTCGTGGCCGCCGCAATCGCGGGGAAGCCACCGGTGATCTATGGCGACGGGGAACAGACTCGCGATTTCACCTACGTCGACAATGCGGTTGCCGCGAATCTCGCCGCCGCCGATGCTCCGGATGCACCCGGCCACGTCATCAATATCGCCGCCGGCGAAAGGACTTCGCTCAACGAACTGTGGTCGGGAATCCAGAAGCTCGTGGGTGTGGACTTCGAGGCGGAGTATGCCGACAAACGTGCGGGTGACGTCAAAGACAGCCTGGCCGACCTGACGCGCGCCAAAGAACTGCTGAAATACGAGCCCAGCATCGATCTGGTTGAAGGTCTGCGCAGAACGATCCAGAGTTTGAAGTAGTCGAACCGGACGGCTCGATTCCAAGGACATCTCCATCATCTGCATTGCAAGTGCCAATCACTTGGCCAAGCATTGTCGACGCGAAAACGAAGGATACGACTGCGATGAACGTGTGCATTATCGGAACGGGTTACGTGGGACTGGTGACCGGTTCATGCTTCGCCGAGTTCGGAGTCCAGGTCGTCTGTGCCGACAACGACGCCGCAAAGGTCGCGGCTCTGCAGGCTGGGCGGATTCCGATCTACGAACCAGGTCTCGAACCCCTGGTCGAGCGAAACGCGCGCGAGGGTCGCCTATCGTTCACGACGGATACCAAGGCCGCAATCGAGGCGTCGTTACTGGTCTTCATCGCGGTCCCCACGCCGGCGCGCTCCGATGGCAGCACGGATCTCTCGGCGGTCGAAGCGGTCGCGCGGGAAATCGGCCGCTGCTTGGATGGCTACAAGGTGGTGGTCACCAAGAGCACGGTACCCGTAGGAACGTCGGCGAAGGTGAAGGGCTGGATCAACGAGGAACTCGAACGTTCCGGAAACTCGGCCCATTTCAGCGTCGCATCGAATCCGGAATTCCTGAGGGAAGGTGCTGCGATCAGTGACTTCATGAGACCCGATCGTGTCGTAATCGGTACCGAAGACGATCAAGCCACCGCGATCCTGAAGGACCTGTACCGACCCCTCTACCTGATCGAGGCGCCAATCGTTCTGACCGACATCGCCTCGGCGGAGCTGGCGAAGTACGCCGCGAACGCGTTTCTTGCGACGAAGGTCTCGTTCATCAACGAGATCGCGAACCTGTGCGAGGAAGTGGGCGCCGATGTCCATGCGATCTCGCGAGGCATAGGCCTGGACCGTCGTATCGGTTCGAAGTTCCTCCACCCCGGACCGGGATTCGGCGGTTCATGCTTTCCGAAAGACACTCGATCGATCGCGCATTTCGCGCGGGAATGCGGGCGCTCACTCCAGATTGTCGAGACCGTGATCGCGGTCAACGACAAGCAGCGGCAGCTGATGGTCGACAAGATCGTCGCCGCTCTCGACGGTGAGGTTGCTGGAAAGACGATCGGGGTGCTCGGCTTGTCGTTCAAGCCCGAAACCGACGACATGCGTGACTCACCGTCGCTCGACATCATCGGTGGGTTGCAGAAACTCGGGGCCAAGGTCCGGGCCTACGACCCGCAAGCCATGGAAGAGGCCGCCAAGCTCATTCCCGAACTGGTGGTTTGTGAAGATGCGTACGATGCGTGTCGCGGTGCCGACGTGCTCGTGATCGTGACCGAATGGAACCAGTTTCGGATGTTGGATCTCGAGCGGGTCAAATCGCTATTGAATCGCCCGACGATCGTTGACCTGAGGAACATCTACGAGCCCCAGCCGATGCGCGACGCAGGATTCGACTACGTCTGCGTCGGTCGCTGATGGCGCGCATCGATGACTCCATCCACGCGGTAATCCTGGCTGGCGGGGCCGGTGAACGTTTCTGGCCAGCGTCTCGGCAGGCTCACCCCAAACCCTTCCTGCGCGTGCTGAACCAGGGCGGAAAGAAGGGTGGAGGTCAGAGCGGTAACACCACGCTGTTCGGCGCCACGCTCGCTCGCGCGCTCCGATTTGCGGATCCGAAGCGAATCTGGGTGGTGTGCGGCGGGGAGCACGCGAAAAACGTGAAAGCCGAGTCGGGACTGCCGGCCCGTCAGATTCTGATCGAGCCGATGCGGCGCAACACCGCCATGGCGATCGCGTACGCGGCGGTCCGGATTCGCGCCGAAGACCCGAATGCGGTGATGGTCGTGCTGCCTTCGGATCACGTGATCCCAGACGCGCGCGCTTTTGCGGCGGCGATTCGCAAGGCGGGTCGCGCGGCTCGTGATGCGGGGGCGCTGGTGACACTGGGCGTCGAGCCGAAGCGCCCCGACACGGGCCTGGGGTACATTCAAGTCGGAGCGGCCGTCGAGGGTGCCGGAGGCGGTGGACTGCACAAGGTGCGTCGTTTCGTCGAGAAGCCCGACGAAAAGACCGCGCGGCGCTACCTTCGCCAGGGGGGCTATCTCTGGAACGCCGGGATATTCGTATGGTCGGTACAAACGATTCTCGACGAGTTGGAAACGTGGGTCCCAGATCTATTTGCGGCACTCGGGCCGCTGGTTTCGGCCGGCCGTCGCCCGACCGCCCGGTCCGTTGCACAGAGTTATCGTCGCGCTCCATCGGTCCCGGTGGACATTGCCGTGCTCGAGAAGAGTCGGCGGGTATGGACACTGCCGCTTCGTTTTCATTGGAGCGACGTCGGAACCTGGGCCTCATTGGCCGAAGAACTGGGCGTGGGGGCGGGCAGCTCCAAGATCATCGAGGGGCGGCTCATCGAGTGCGAATCCGACGGCAACCTCGTCTGGTCGCAACAGGCGAACCAGAAGACGGTCGCGCTGCTCGGGGTCGAGGGCCTCGTGGTGATCGATACACCAGACGCGCTGCTGGTGACCCGTCTGGAGGAGAGTTCAGGGCTGCGCAAAGTCGTGGCACAGCTGAAGGCAACTGGCCGGCAAGATCTGACCTAGGGCGCGATACTGGTTTCCGTCGCGCTGTCCGGGTGACGATGACGCGACGTGGCTATCACGAATCTGGATGGATCGACCGAAGCGGGTGAGTGGGAGTTCATATGGTCCAGAATCAGTTAGGCCGGGATGCGATGCGGGCGCTTCGTGCGATTCCGCTGTTCTCAGGGGTCGGTGACGCGGAACTCGAAGCGCTGAGTCTGCTCGTGATCGAGCGACGGTTTCCCAAGCACCGAACGATCGTCGAGGAAGGGGCGCCCGGCGATTACATGTACATCATTTGTGACGGCCGAGTGAAAGTGACGAAGCTGTCCGGCGACGGGCGCGAGAAGATCCTCGAACTACTCGAAGGGGGGGACTTTTTCGGCGAAATGTCGCTACTCGACGACGCGCCACGCTCGGCCAGCGTCGAGGCGTTGTCGGACGTTCGCGTCCTGGCGCTCGCGCGCAACGATTTCCTGGACCTGCTGAGAAAGAACACGAACCTCGCGTTCGCGGTGGTTCAGGAGCTGACGCGGCGACTGCGGCAGATCGACGAGCAGGCGAGTTCCCTGTCGTTTCAGCGTGTCAAAGAGCGTACGCAGGGTTTGCTGATGCGAATGGCGAAGAGCGAGACGAGTGATCCCGGTCGGCGTCTGACCCAGGCGCTCACTCACCAACAGATCGCTGACATGATCGGTACCTCCCGGGAAACGGTGACGCGCGCGATCAAGGGCCTCAAGCGCGAGGGCTGGCTGGAGCAGAAGGGCAAGCAATACGCCGTTCCTGTTGAGGAATGAATTCAGGCGTTCGTTCGGTGGTGCCGATACACCGAGCGTGGCAAATCCGTCTTTCCGCGACCCGATTTCGAATGCCGAGGGCTCCACAACCGAGCTCCGCGACCCGCTAGCGAACGAGCCGGGAACGATCGCCGACTGGATTCTCGGCTCGATGAGTTCTGGAATCGTCGCGATCGATCGAGAGGGTCGCATCGCGATGCTCAATGAGGGTGCCCGGCGAATCCTCGGCTGCCCCACACAGCATGGTTTCCTGGGCGAGCCCTGTCGCGAACTGCTCGAAGCGCAGCCCGCAGTGGCGGAACTGTTGCTCGACACACTGGCAGGTCGCCCGGCGCTGTCGCGCGCTGAATTGGTCCTGGAAGGTGGGGACGATCGGCTGGCGAGCACGATCGGGTTTACGCTGACTCCCATTTTCGGGCCTGGCGGTGAAATCCGCGGCGCAGCGATGATCTTTCGCGACCTCACACCGATCGAACGGGTCGACGAGCAACGGCGCCTGACGGAACGGCTGGCGGCGCTGGGGCAGATGGCC